>JAVHSM010000030.1:0-3482 GCA_036172155.1 Candidatus Magasanikiibacteriota bacterium | reverse complement strand
CCATCCCGACTGCCGGTTTTTTTCATCAACTCCAAAAATATTTTTAAATTCTTTTCATTTTTTATTTCCAAATTTTTCTTTTGCGCCAAGCGAATATTGTATCTGGTTTTGCTGTGCATGCCAACCAACAAATCCGCTTCACTTTTTTGTAAATCCAAAATCAAAGTCGCACGCGGATTGATATCGTTACTACTTTTTAAATTTTTATTAACTATTTTTTGTTCCGGTTCAATTCGCCAAAATAAAACTTTTTTTGTTTTAAAATATTTACTAAACAATTCCATAACTTCCGCATTCAATTCTCCAACCGGCCCCTTTGGACAAAAAGCATAACGCCAACCAAAAACCAAGGGCAAATAAACCACCTGTGCGACAACCACCACTACCCCATCCTTTTCTACCGCCAATCTCTCCACTTCTTTCCCTTCGGCAATCAAAATATCACCCCATTGCCAAGATTGAGCAAATGGAATGTTTAGTCGCAAAGTAACTTTATTCCACTCGTCTAAATTTTTGATTATCCCAACTTCCATAGTTTGATTCATATATCATAGGTCATAGACTATAATGACTTAGTGTATATATTTTACACTAAAATTAACTTTTTGTATTTTATTTCACATCCTTCCGCTATAAATTTTCATCAAAAATTCCCACATCGCCATCAGCGGTCAAACGACTAACATGAAAATTTGGATTATTATATTCTCCCAAATCATACATGCGCTCCAAATATTGCACGCCTTCACTCGATATCCCGATGCGGCCGAATTCAAGCCTATGCAAAGCTCGACCGGCAGCCCATTTTACATCCGGATTTTTGTCTTTTAATAAAGGCATTAGTTTGTGAACAGAAAGATTCGGATCGATTATCTTGATCCCTGTAAATATAATTATTTTTTCCGCCATCCTCATCTATTTCATCCAAGCCCAGATCAATCAAATTTTTTAAATTAGCTGTTATTTTATCAAGCAAATCTTCGGTTTGATCGATATTCATTTCTTCAATTTCAACTACCTCATTATCAATCCCAAGAGAATCCTTAAAAAAGGATTTTACAACCATAACAACCGTCTGTTTTTCAGGATTTGTAGGTTTATTTTCTATATGTCCAAAGAAACATTTGCCTCTTCTCATATACAATTTAATGCCTGTATAATTTAATAATACCGATATCTTAGTCCAAAACCCACAAAAAATCAAACTGTCCTCTTTACAAACTCACTTTTTTAGTGTACAATAGCTCTGTAATTTGGAATTTCCAAGTTTCGTTTTTTTACTTAGTAATTTTACCTATATGGGTTTACCCGGTCATCGCCGTACCAGTGGCGACAAAAGACGTCGTGCCGCACAACATGGCATAGAGGCTGTCAATCCAGCCATTTGCCCAAAATGCAGCAAAACTACTCGCCCACATCGCGCTTGCGCTTTTTGTGGAACTTATCGCGGTCGTCAAGTGCTCAACATAGACAAACGCACTACTCGCACTGTTCGCAAAACTAAAAAGAAATAATATTTTGTCATCCCCGCGAAAGCGGGGATCTGCTGTTTAAATTGGATTCCCGCTTTCGCGGGAACGACAACGATTCTCTATTTATGTCCAATCGTCATCTCGCTCGTAGCATCGCCATGCAAACCATCTTCGAATGGGATTTTCGCGGCCAGCCTACTGCTGGACTGCCGGCTATTTTAGACCAAAATATCAAAGAATTTGGTGTTGGTTTGGGTAGTGAAAAAGAATTTTCCAATGATATTATCAATGGAATTATCGACCATTTACCTGAAATAGATGAGATTATTGTTAAATACGCCCCCAATTGGCCACTGGAAAAAATCACAGTTATGGATAGAAATATCCTACGCATCGGCATCTGGGAAATGAAATTCAACCCGGATGTTCCACCGAAAGTAGCCATCAACGAAGCTATCGAGCTAGGCAAAAGCTACGGCGGTCAAGCCTCAGGCAAATTTGTCAACGGAGTTTTGGGTTCTCTATACAAAGACATGTATCCAAATGGTGAACCAGAAACAACCAAAAAATAATTTTATTAACTTATTGTTTATCGTCTGTCGCCCAATCTTGCGCGCTATACGATAAGCGAATAAACTGCTTAATATGGACATTACAACACTACCGGAGGTAGAGGAAAAAAATTTCCCTCTGCTGGAAAAAATAATCGACATCAAATTTAAAAAAATAGAACTATTGATCCAAGCTTTCGTGCATCGTTCTTTTCTCAATGAACATCACGAATTTCCACTTGGTCAAAATGAACGTCTAGAATTTTTGGGAGATGCTGTGGTAGAATTAGTTGTCACTGAATATCTTTTCAATGAATATGGCAACCCGGAAGGCGAACTCACCAATTGGCGCGCCGCCTTGGTAAATGCCAAGATGCTAGCCAGTGTCGCTTATGAAATTGGAGTTGAAACATTTTTGTTTCTGAGTCACGGAGAAGCCAAAGACGCCGGAACCAAAGCCCGAGAATACATCATGGCCAATGTTTTTGAATCTTTAATCGGTGCTATTTATTTGGATCAGGGTTACGATGCCTGCAAGAAATTTATCTTGCGCTGGGTAATATCCAAATTGCCTCATGTGCTGGAAAACGGTCTCTATATGGATGCCAAGAGTCGCTTCCAAGAATCGGCACAAGAATTAATCGGCGTTACTCCAACCTATCGCGTACTGGAAGAAAAAGGACCAGACCATGATAAAATTTTCAAAGTAGGAATATTTTTGGAAAAAGAATTGATAGCGAGTGGCGAAGGCAGCAGCAAACAAGAAGCCCAAACCGAAGCGGCCGAAGCGGCCTTGAAAATCAAAGCTTGGAAAGGACCAAAGATAGAAATCATAAATAGAAAACCGGGTGATCCTATCCAATAGGACACCTATATGGGCCGGTAGCTCAGCCGGTAGAGCAGATCCCTCTTAAGGATAAGGTCCCGGGTTCGATCCCCGGCCGGCCCACAAAAAATAAACTCAAATCAATGAGTTTATTTTTATATTATCAACCACCTGCTACGTCAGGGATAAATTTTTTTATCACTAGCGTAGTTTCGCAGGTGGTTGTGGCCGCCTATGATTCCACGGACATGTTATCCATGCCTACCGTGTCATCACGGTATTATATTCTCCTTCTTCGAACGCAAAGCATCCGAAATTGTGATGATGACCAGCGGACCAAACACTGGCGCTGCCATGACCAAAATTCCGAAAATCGTGTGTCCTGAAGCACACCCGAACCGACCGAAAACGATTGCCAAAGAAATTATGATCGGATACTCCATTGTCTGCTCCCACCGCCAAGTCTATTTTGGCGGAATAAGATAGTATGCACTATTTTTGACAAAAAGTCAATACTATTGAAAAAATGATGTGACTATGTTAGAGTAAAGCCACTTTCCGCCCTTGTCGTTCAACGGATAGGACACCAGGCTTCGAACCTGGGGATGTGGGTTCGACTCCTGCCGAGGGCAC
>JAVHSM010000029.1:0-3499 GCA_036172155.1 Candidatus Magasanikiibacteriota bacterium | reverse complement strand
AAAAGCGTTACATGAAATTTGGCCGGAAGCGCCGATTTTTGTTTTGTTTCATGATAGAAAAAAAATAAATTATTTGGATAATGAAAAAATCAGAGAATCTTGGCTTTCCAAGATGCCTTTTATCGACAATATCTTTCAATGGTATCTGCCACTCATGCCACTAGCTACAGAACAGCATCACCTCCAAGGTTTTGATCTCGTGTTTTCTTCTTCCAGTGGTTTTGCCAAGGGCATCATCACATCACCGTCCACTCTACATATCTGCTACTGCCATACTCCACCACGTTTTCTCTGGGGCGACGGCAATAATTATTTATCTGATTTAAAAAATAGCCGTCTGATAAAAACATTTTTACCGCCTATCAACCACTATTTGCGTTTGTGGGATCAGACCAGTGCTCAGAGAGTAGATCATTTTGTTGCTAACTCCCAAACTGTTCAAAAAAGAATTAACAAATACTATCGCCGACTATCAGACATAATTTCTCCACCAGTAGATACACATCGTTTTAAAACTGCCGACAAATTGGGAGATTATTTTGTAGCGGGCGGACGCTTAGTACCATACAAACGCCTAGATTTGGCAATCAAAGTATTCAATCGACTGCAAAAACCTCTAAAAATTTTTGGCATCGGACCGGAATACAAATATCTCAAAAATTTAGCCAAATCAAATATTGAATTTTACGGAAAAATTTCCGAGGATGAAAAAGCTTTACTTTTAAGCCAAGCGTTGGCCTTTATTCATCCTCAAAAAGAAGACTTTGGCATTACTCCGATAGAATCAATGGCGGCCGGTAGACCGGTGATCGCTTATGGCCAAGGTGGCGCTACCGAAACTGTGATCCCCAATGAAACCGGAGTATTTTTTGACAAACAAACCTGGGAATCACTACTCAATACCGTTTTAAATTTTGATGCGCAAAATTGGAATAGCGAAAAAATCCGCGCTCACGCCCAAAATTTTTCCGCCGACCGATTCAAATCCGAAGTACAAAAATTTGTTGGTGAAAAATATAGTGAATTTCAAAGAAGTAATTAGCGAACGGTGTCATTCCGACCGAGTTCGCACAAGCGAAGGAATCTCTTGGTGTGGTAGTGGTTGTTAAGGGATTCTTCGACAGAGTTTACCCTGAGCGAAATCGAATGGGCTCAGAATGACAAAGTGTTTACTTAAATTATCAGCTTATGAATATCGGCATCGACATCCGACCACTAATGACCAAAAACAAAACCGGCGTTGGCGAGTACACCTTTGAGCTCCTCAACGCTATTTTTAAATTGGATACAACCAATCAATATTTTTTATTCTCCAATGCCGCCAAAAATTTACAGCGATTTTTACCGCGCTGGCAACAACCAAATGTGCATTTTATAAGTACAGCTTATCCCAATAAAATATTAAACTTTGCTTTGGCATTTGGCTTAATAAATATCAACCGCCTTTTGCCCCAACCAATCGACATTTGGTATTCACCCAATATAAATTTTCTTTCACTAGATAAAAACATCAAACATATTCTCACTATTCACGATCTATCGTTTGAATTATTTCCAGAATTTTATACTCACAAACAAGTATGGTGGCATAAAATTATTGGTTCAAAAAAACAAGCGCAAACTGCCGACAAAATAATTGTACCATCGGAAAATACCAAACGCGATTTGGTAAATTATTATCGAATTGAAGAAAATAAAATTCAGGTAATTTATCCTGGGGTGGCAGAAAAATTTACTACAAATTCCGATGAACTATCTCGCTCCAAAAATTTAGTAATAAAAAAATATAATTTACCGGAAAATTTTATTTTATTTTTAGGAGCCATTGAACCGAGAAAAAATATTATCGGTCTGATTGAAGCTTACGAAAAATTACCGACCGTATTGACCGAAAAATATTCACTCATCATCGCCGGCGCGGCCGGTTGGAAAAATAAAATAATTTATAAAAAAGCCAACTTTTCCAAACTCCGCAATAAAATAAAATTTTTGGGATATGTCGCCGATTCCGATAAACCGGCATTATATTCACTATCCAATTTATTCGTTTTTCCCAGTTTTTATGAAGGTTTTGGCTTCCCTCTAATTGAAGCTATGCACATGAGTGTACCCACTATTGCCGCCAACCGATCTTCTCTACCGGAAATCGCCGGCCAAGCGAGTTACTTTATTAACCCAAACAACATCTGTGAAATCACCGAAGCAATAAAAAAAATTTTAACTGATTCAAACTTAAAAAACTTATATATCAAAAGAGGGCTAGATTTGGCCTCTAAATACACTTGGTGGGAAAGCGCCAAAGAGCATTTGGCAATAATAAACCGCTAACGAAATCGACTTATTATTAAATAAATAAAGTAAGATAAATTTAAGATTGATAATGCCGCGATAGAAATCCAGCCGACGATATTTAATATCAAACCATTGCGATGACTTCCCATGATATCCTTGCGATTCAACAACCTCAACAAAAAGAAAAACAAAACCGGTAAAATAAAAGTATTCAAAGCTTGTGAAGCGATGAGCACCGGTATGATTGGAAAATGAGGAATTAACACAACCAAAGCGGTAGAAAAAATACAAAACAAAAATATTTTATAAAAAGCCGATGACTCTTGAAAACCGGAATTCACTTTACCCTCCCAACCAAAAGCCTCAGTGAGCGAATAGGCCGTCGCGATAGTCACTACTCCTGCCCCAAGCATCGAAGCGTTATAAAGCCCCCAGGCAAACAAATGTTTGGCCAAAGTACCAGCAAATGGCTCCAAAGCCCGAGCGGCATCAGCGGCATCGGTGATAGTAATGCCATTCACATACAAAGTACCGGCCGTCGCCACAATAATAAAAAAAGCGACAAAATTTGTCCAAAAAGACCCAAGATAAACATCCGCTTTGGCTAATTTTAAATCCTGAGTACGAACGCCTTTTTCCGCAAAATAAGACTGTATAAAAAATTGCCCCCAAATAGTAACCGTGGTACCAATCAAAGCGATCGCCATAAATAAAAAATCTTTGGTCGGAATCCAAGACGGCACGACAATAGACTTCATTGCCACCGACCAGTCGGGATGAGTCATAAATCCGGCTACGACATAGGCCAAGTACAAAGCCGATGAAGTCAGAAAAATCTTCTGAATATTTTTAAAATTTCCCGAAATTACCAACCAACTAATCAAACCGGCGGAACTCAACACAAATAACCAATTTGGGATACCATAAATATTGGCCACTGCCGAAATACCGGAAAATTCCGCCAAAATATTCGCCCAGTTGGCGATAAAACTTAATAAAATAATAAGGAATGTAGCTTTGAAAGGAAAATTTTCACGAATCAAAGCCGACAAGCCTTTGCCCGACACTATCCCCAAACGCGCGCCCATCTCTTGAGTAATAGCCAAAATAAAAGTTATCAAAAATAATACCCAAATAAGGTGGTAACCAAATTGGGCGCCAGCGACAGAATAAGTAGCAATACCACCGGCATCATTGTCGGCGGTAC
>JAVHSM010000028.1:0-3585 GCA_036172155.1 Candidatus Magasanikiibacteriota bacterium | reverse complement strand
ATAATCGCCAATCCAATCACTGCATTGCGCAAAACACTTTTAGCCTGAGTAATTTGTTCTTCGTTGCCACCGGCAGTCATCCACAAAAATCCAGCATACAACCCCAGCCCTACCATAATGATTCCAACCAAACCGAGGGCTACCCGTATAATATTGGCGATAATCAAACGAATATCAAAAGACGCCAACCCCAATGGTTGCTCAATGATTTTCACGCCCTGCTGTAATTGACTATTTGGATCGGCTACACTCTGGGCGAAAACTGTATTAAAAACCAAAAAAACCGCTACAAAGATTACCCCCATTATGGCAGCGGTTTTTATAATTTTATTTTTTGATAACCATTGAAGCATGGGACAATGGACACAAAATAACTAAAACTTTTTTCTGGTCTCCTCTGGCAAGCGGCCAATCTTTTTGAGATATTCCATTTTACCAGCTACCTTTAGACTATGCAACGCACTTTTGCGGCGCATATTCTTACTTTTATCTTTGTCGTGATAACGGATCTTTTTAACCTGTAAAATCTTACCGGACTGTTGCCAGCGTTTTTTTACACGGCGGATATAGGCTTCAAAAGATTCGTTTTTCCGGCGTTTAATTTCGGACACAATAATTCACCTCCGTCTTAATTAATAATTAAAAAGCAATAAAATTGCTACATTTATTATATACTATTTATTTCTTATCGTCAAATCTTCCCAATTTTCTTTTTAATACCGGAATCAATTTTTTCTGATCCACAATTTCTTGAATTCCCGATTCCATATCACGAATGATAGCCGTGCCATCTCTGACTTCTTTTTGACCAATAATTACCGCAAACGGCACCTTTAAATTATCTGCCAATTCCAACTGATTTTTCAAAGAAGTTTTGAAAAAATTAAAAGCAATTTTGATACCACAACCACGCAAATCGTCAATAATTTTGATGGTGACACGACGCCCTTCATCTCCCAACTGTGCCACGAAAGCATCTGTAGGCACTTTGGATATTTCACGATTATTTTTTTCATTGTATTGTTTCAAAGCCAAAACAGTTCTTTCCAACCCAATCGCCATACCTACCGCCGGAGTTGGTCGGCCACCCATTTCTTCTACTAACAGATCATAACGCCCACCTCCGCCCAAAGCACTTTGTGAAGCGACATCGGAATCAGCTGGATATATTTCAAATACGGTGTGAGTATAATAATTCAAGCCACGCATCAAACTGTGATCAAGTTGGTATGGAATATTTAATTCGTCAAGATATTCCAAAACTTTCATAAAATGATTTTTGGAATCCGTCCCCAACCAGTTAATAATCTGCGGCGCTTCTTCTTTGACACCCTGACAACGTTCTTCTTTACAATCGAGTAATCGCAAAGGATTTTTCACCAAGCGGTTGCGACAGTCTTCACAAATATAAGAACGCTTACTGCGATAATAGTTTACCAGTTCAGTTTTATAATTAGCGCGCTCTTCGGGTGTACCCAAACTATTGATGTGAATCTCAACCGGTAAACCAATATCTTTATAAAAATTATAAGCAATCAAAATTATTTCCGCATCGGCCAATGAATCGCTCTGTCCAAAATTTTCAAACCCAAACTGGTGGAACTGACGATAACGTCCGGCCTGGGGACGATCATGACGAAACATTGGACCCCAGTACCACAACTTGACCGGCTGAGGCATATTCCACATACCATGCATAATATAAGCGCGTACAGCAGAGGCGGTTAGCTCTGGGCGCATAGCTACTTTCGTGCCATCTTTATCTTCAAAAGTATACATTTCTTTATCCACTACATCTGTCCCCTTACCGATTGAATGCACAAACAATCCAATTTCTTCCAAAATAGGGGTTTCCAGACGGCCAAATTGAAAATGAGTGGCCAAATCTTGTGCACTCTGA
Source organism: Candidatus Magasanikiibacteriota bacterium (assembly GCA_036172155.1). GTDB lineage: Bacteria > Patescibacteriota > Patescibacteriia > Magasanikbacterales > GWA2-37-8 > CAIOJG01. The sequence goes on along the minus strand of JAVHSM010000028.1, from coordinate 1,685 downwards.
TACATCGGTTTCCAATATTTTTCATCCTTTGGCAAAATGTCGTGCATGCCACGCAATAGACCGTATGACTTTTTACCACGTTCAGCCGGCACTGCTTTTTTTTTGTTGTCATTGCGAGTTCCGACCGAGTCGGGACGCGATAATCCCTTGGCTTTTGGTTTTTTGATTTCCATTTTTTTATCTTTAATTTTTTTAACTTTTTTAGGCATATCGTTTTTTTATTTTGTCATTCCCGCAAAAGCGAGAATCAATAATTATATATTAGATTCCCGTTTGCACGGGAATGACAGTTAGTAATTTGGAGTATCAAAAATTTGGACACGATTGAGCGGCCAACCGCGCAACCAAGTTCGACCCACTATCAGATTTTCATCTACTGGCCCAAAACGGCGTGAGTCAAAACTATTTTGACGATTGTCTCCCATCACAAAAAATTGATTTTTGTTTAGTGACATTATTTTTTCTCCCTCAGTAATAACACTGGCGGGGATATATGATTCTTTGACAGCAAAACCTTCCGGATGAGCATCGTTATATACTGTCACAACACCTTCGGAAACTTTCACGCGCTCTCCCGGTAAACCAATAATTCTTTTCAAAAAATATTCTTTGGTATCATTGGGGTAATGAAAAACCACTACATCACCACGCTTTGGTTCGTGCAGACGATAACTTAATTCATCGATAATCAAATATTCGCTATCATAAAAATTCGGTTCCATGGAAGCCCCTTTGACATAAAACGGTTTGAAAAGAAAATAACGCACCATGGCGATAGTAATACCGGCCAACACCGCGACTTTGACAAATTCCAAAAGAGCCAAGCCGGCTCCGGCTAGATAACGCTTTAAGTATCGCAAAAGTACAGACCAAAATTGATTACTTTCTTCGGTCATAATTTATTTTTATATAAAAGCCTATATTACACTATATTTTGCCTTTTGGCAAATTTAAAATCCCCTAACTTAGTCGGGGATTCGTGGGCGTGAGAGGAATCGAACCTCTGACCTTTACATTATCAGTGTAACGCTCTAACCATCTGAGCTACACGCCCGAAAAATTAAAAAAACTATACCATTTTTTAAATAAAAAATCAAGACTCTGGCCGCCTTCGCCAAGGCTACGGCGGGCCAATGTGGGCGACACAGGAATCGAACCTGTGACCTTTTGAATGTCGATCAAACGCTCTAACCATCTGAGCTAGCCGCCCTCTTTGAAAAAACAAAATTATTGTAGCAGAATTAAAATAAAAAATCAAGACCCGTGGATTCCCGCTTTCGCGGGAATGACAATTGGATTGCTTCGTTGCACTCGCAATGACAACAAAAAATCCGCCTGTTGACGGATTTTCCTTAACTATACAAATGTGACAAAGACCGCTGCCTATTTTATCGATTTTGATACTAGACCAAAATGATTCGACTTGGATTCACATACTTTCGTATGAGTATCTCCAGAAAGGAGGTGATCCATCCCCAGCTTCCGCTAGGGATGCCTTGTTACGACTTCACCCTAGTCATTGACCCTGCCTTCGTCCTCTTGCGAGGCCTACGAGCATTGCCAACTCCCGTGGTGTGACGGGCGGTGAGTACAAGACCCGAGAACGTATTCAACGCCACGTGGCTGATTGGCGTTTACTAGCGATTCCGACTTCATGCAGGCGAGTTGCAGCCTGCAATCTGAAC
>JAVHSM010000027.1:0-3629 GCA_036172155.1 Candidatus Magasanikiibacteriota bacterium | reverse complement strand
AGTATATTGCCGAGACTGCATGCAGGCTCGTCGCAATGGTTAATTGACAATCAACTTGAACCCCTCGAATTTTCGGGGGGTTTTTGTTTAGCTTGAAAAATCAGTTAAAACTGGTATAATGGGACTGTCGCTGAATAATAAAAATTGTCATTCCCGCGAAAGCGGGAATCTGTTTTATTTTTATGTATACCAAAAAACAACAAGAAATTTTAAAATACACGCGTATAAAAGTTGCTGAATTTTTGGCACACAACCAAATGGAAGGGCACGGTATAGAACATGTGACGCGAGTAGCCAACTGGGCGGTGCAGGTTGCCAAAGGTGAAAAGGCTAATGTTTTTTTATGTGAATTAGCAGGTTGGTTACATGATGTGGGGCGGGCGCGTGAACACGAAGGTGACAGCAATAAACGCCACCATGAATTGTCATACAAAATTTGCCAAGAGTGGTTTAGAAATGATGTACTTTTAAGTGAATTGAGTAAAAAAGAAAAAATAATTTTGTTGTATAGCATCCGCTATCATTGGAATAATGTCGCTGATAAATATTTTGAAGCAATCATTTTACGCGATGCGGATAAACTGGATTTATTTGGCAAGATCGGTTTGGATCGTGCCGCTCGTTATTTAAAAAACAATCGAGAAAAAATAATGTTACATATGCGTTTTCGGGCAGATGATATGTTTTGGCTTCGCACCAAGACGGCGCGACATTTTTTTAAAAAATACAATATGTTCGAGCCAATATATAAAAATACGGTGAAGATGTTAAAAGAAGAAATTAAACTGGTGGAGTTGTAATTTTAGATTCCCGTTTTTTCAAACCGGTCGAATGACTGGTCACGGTAATGACATAACTATGGTAAATAAAAATAGTAAAATAAAAGTATTGGTTTGTATGTCCGGCGGCGTCGATTCTTCGGTGGCTGCGGCATTGCTTGTCAAAGCCGGTTATGATGTGACTGGTGCTTTTATGGTCAATTATGATGATCAATCCCAAGAAAAAGTTTGTTGGCGCAGTGACTATCATGATGCATTGCGTGTCTCGGCGAAATTGGGGATCAAATTGTTGCGTCTGGATTTTATTAAGGAATATCAGCGCGATGTTTTGGATTATGTCTATAAAGAATATTCAGCCGGTCGCACACCCAATCCGGATGTGTTGTGCAATAAATTTGTAAAATTTGGAGCGTGGTTGGAGTGGGCGAATGAATTGGAATTTGATTATATTGCGACTGGTCACTACGCTGTCATTTCGACCAGAGCGAAGCGAAGCGGAGAAATCCCTTTGGTGCGTTTATTAGAATCCAAAGATAAAAATAAAGATCAAACATATTTTTTGCACCAACTTAATCAAGAACAATTAAAAAAAGTTTTATTTCCAATCGGTGGTTATACCAAAGACGAAGTAAGAAAATTGGCGCAGAAGTTTGATTTGCCAACGGCTGAAAAAGAAGAAAGTATGGGAATTTGTTTTGTGGGTGAAGTATCAATGAGGGAATTTTTGAAAGATAAAGTTAAAACTCATCAGGGAAAAATAGTGGATAGCGCCGGTGAAATTTTGGGAGAACATGATGGCTTGGCATATTATACTATCGGTCAGCGTATTGGCCTGTCATTGCGACCAGCCATGCGGCGGGGAAGCAATCCCACAAATGTCATTCCCGTGCAAACGGGAATCCAGGATGTTAAACCATTTTATATATTAGACAAAAATACAAAAGCTAATGAATTGGTGGTTGGTTTTGATGACGATCCTTTGTTATACAAAAAAGAAATTACGATTGCCGAAGTAAATTGGACCAGTGGACAACCGCCAAAATTTCCACTAAAATGCCAAGTGCGTCTGCGTCATCGCCAAGAATTGCAGTCAGCCACGCTTTGTCATTCTGAGCGGAGTGAAACGAAGTCGAAGAATCCCTTAACAATCACTATTCAATTCACAAAACCACAACGCGCCGTCACCCCCGGACAATACGCGGTGATATATTTGAAAGGTGAATGTTTAGGCGGGGGAGTTATTTTATAAATTTATTATGATATTTGATCTCACTACAATTTTAGGAATAATCGGCGCGATTCTGATTTTGGTTGCTTTTATTTTGGAACAAACAAAAGTTTGGAATAGTGAAATGTTGCGTTATGATTTTGTGAATTTGATAGGCAGTGCAATTTTAGTTTATTATGGATTTTTAATTCATGGTTATCCATTTGTAATTTTAAATAGTATTTGGGCGTTGGTTTCGTTAAGAGATTTAGTTTTAGATATTTTAAGAAATAAAAAATAGATATGATCACTTCCAAAGAACTTCGTCAAAAATATTTAGAATTTTTTGCCAGTAAGGAACACAAAATTATTCCGAGCGCTTCTTTGATTCCGGAAAATGATCCGACTGTTTTGTTTACGACTGCTGGCATGCATCCGCTCGTACCGTATCTGCTGGGTGAAAAACATCCCGAAGGTAAACGGCTGACAAATATTCAAAAATGTGTGCGCACTCAGGATATTGATGAAGTGGGTGACACTCGCCATGATACTTTTTTTGAAATGATGGGGAATTGGTCGTTGGGTGATTATTTTAAAAAATCAGCGATTGAATGGAGCTTTGAATTTTTGACTTCACCAAAATATTTGGGTTTGGATATCCGCAAATTGGCGGTGTCTGTTTTTGCTGGCGAGGATGAAAATAATATTCCGCGTGATGAAGAAGCGGCGGGTATTTGGAAAAATTTGGGGATGCCGGAAATTCGCATTGCCTATTTGCCAAGAAAAAATAATTGGTGGGGTCCAGCCGGTCAAACTGGTCCGTGTGGTCCTGATACTGAAATGTTTTTTTGGAAAGGCGAGACAGAATTTCCTCCGGAAAATAGTAATCCGGGAAATGACGAAGATCATTGGTTGGAAATTTGGAATGATGTTTTCATGCAGTACAATAAAAATAAAGATGGTCAGTATGAACCGCTAGCGCAACAAAATGTCGATACCGGTATGGGACTGGAACGCACACTCGTGACTTTGAATGGATATACCGATGTATTTCAAATAGATACTTTTTGGCCGTTGATTCAAAAAATCGAAGAGCTGTCCGGTCGAGAATATATAGAAAATATTGAAGTGACCAAATCCATGCGTATTATTGCCGATCATATTCGTACTGCGACAATGATTATGGGCGATGACAAACATGTGGCTCCTAGTAATGTGGATAGAGGATACATTGTGCGTCGTATGATTCGCCGCGCGGTGCGTCATGGACGTCAGCTGGGAATTAACGAAAATTTTTGTGACAAAATCGCCGATGAAGTAATCAGAATTTTTGCCGATGTTTATCCGGAAGTAAAACGCAATCGTGAATTTTTAACAAATGAGATGTCCAAAGAAGAAAGTAAATTTAGAAATACTATCGAGCAGGGGATGAAAGAGTTTGAAAAACTTTTAAATGGTTTTTGTATTGCTTTTGAAAAAACCGGAAAAAATATTACCGAAATTTCCGGCAAGCAAGCTTTTAAATTATTCGAGAGTTTTGGTTTTCCTTTGGAAATTACTTTGGAATTGGCCAGAGAAAATAGTTTGACTGTGGATGTGAATAGTTTTGAGGCGGCCTATACCGCCCATCAAGATTTATCTCG
>JAVHSM010000026.1:11762-16708 GCA_036172155.1 Candidatus Magasanikiibacteriota bacterium | reverse complement strand
ACTACCAGGGTATCTAATCCTGTTTGCTCCCCACGCTTTCGTCCATGAGTGTCAGTAATGTTCCAGTAAGCTGCCTTCGCATTTGGTATTCTTCTCGATATCAACGCTTATTACGACTACACCGAGAATTCTGCTTACCTCTCCCATACTCTAGAATGGCAGTTTCAAAAGCAACCTTCACGTTGAGCGCGAAGTTTTGACTTCTGACTTACCAAACCACCTGCGGACGCTTTACGCCCAATAATTCCGGATAACGCTTGAGGTCTCTGTATTACCGCTGCTGCTGGCACAGAGTTAGCAACCTCTTATTCATATGGTACCGTCACAAATTCTTCCCATATAAAAGTAGTTTACAATCCGAAGACCTTCATCCTACACGCGGCGTCGCTCCATCAGACTTTCGTCCATTGTGGAATATTCTTGACTGCAGCCATCCGTAGATGTCTGGGCAGTGTCTCAGTCCCAGTGAGGCAGGTCACGCTCTCACGCCTGCTACTGATCATAGTCTTGGTGGGCTATTACTCCGCCAACTAACTAATCAGACATAAGCCCCTCTTCAAGCCAAAAAAGATTTAAATGCGAATGACATATGTCCTCGCATTTCTATCGGGTATTAATTCGCCTTTCGGCAAGCTATCCCCGTCTTGAAGGTAGGTTACTAGTGTGTTACTCACCCGTTTGCCACTCGTAACTCTCTAACACTCAAACTTCAACTTGTCATTCCGAGCGAAGTCGAGGAATCTTCACAGATTTCTCCACTCGCTTTGCTCGGTCGAAATGACAGTTAAAAATTTAGTGTTAGAGAGCACATCGTTCGACTTGCATGCCTTAAACACGCCGCCAGCGTTCATCCTGAGCTAGGATCAAACTCTTAAAAAGAGAATGATGTAGCTCGGAAATAAATCCGAACTATTTAATATATATTGTATTGAATAGACAGTTAATTTTGCACAAATAAATTTGTACTAATATGGTCTTTGTCACATTTGTATTGTCAAGGTTCATTTTCTTTCACTTTGAAAGAAAAAAGAGAAAGCCAACTTGACTTACTCTTTTCTCTTTCCAGTATCGCATTGTCATTCCCGTGCAAACGGGAATCTATTATAGACTTAGAAAAATGATTAAATTTTGGAAGTACTTTTGTTTGCAAGATTTCTTTAAAGCTTTTACATAATAGCACAGAGGCCAAGGACTGTCAAGAGCGTAAATGTGGCTAGGTTGTGGATAATTAACGGCTATGTTTTTTCCTCCACTCCCCTATTTTTTTGTGGTCTCCGGAAAGTAAAATTTTTGGCACTTTTTGGTCCATAAAATTTTCCGGGCGGGTGTATTGCGGGTATTCTTTAGATATCTTATCATTCTTGCTAGCTGTTTTGTCATTCCCGTGCAAACGGGAATCTATTTTATTCTGCTGGATTCCCGCTTTCGCGGGAATGACATCGCCAACAGAAATGACACTATTAAATGTCTCTTCAATCAAAGATTCTTTGTTGCCCAACACCCCATCCACCAAGCGCGCAGTGGCTTCGGTGATGGCCAGCGCCGGCAATTCTCCGCCAGCCAAAACATAATCCCCTACGGATATTTTTTCATCGACAAATTTATATATTCTCTCATCAAAACCTTCGTAGCGTCCACAGACAATTACTAGATTATCCAATTTAGAAAATTTTTGAGCCATGGCTTGATCAAATTTTTTGCCGTCCGGATCCATGATAATAATTTTTATTTTTTTGTCATTGCGAGCGATCCGCGAATTAGCGGAAAGCGCGACAATCTCTTGATTCTTGGGATTGCTTCGTCGCTTTGCTCCTCGCAATGACAGCGCGCCGATTGCTTCCAGACAACGATAAATCGGTTCGACTTGTAATATCATACCAGGACCGCCGCCAAACGGTTTGTCATCAACACTATGATGTTTATCCAGAGAAAATTCTCGAAAATTATGCGTGCGCACTTGGATAGAACCGGTTTTTTGAGCGCGCCCTAAAATACTATCTTCACAATAGTTGTGGATCAAATCGGGAAATAAAGTGAGAATATTAAACTGCATATTTTATTATATAGTACTGTCGCCAAATGTCATCCTGATCCGCCAAAGGCACAGAAGGATCCCTTAGTGACTAACACAAGAGATTCTTCATGGAATTTATACTCGCGAAAGCGGGTATTCAGAATGACAATTGAACGGTTTTTATTATTTGACGATAGTATAATATATACCGAATTATACTATCAAAAATCATAAAAAACAAGAGCACTATTTATAGGTGCTCTTGGAAACTTTTTTGTTTGTCTTACTATTTCTTTACGGTCAGATCAAAACTGTTTTCTGCCAATACTACACCTTTGGTGTCTAACACTTTGACTACTATGGTGTAGGTGCCATTGGACAATTTTTTGCTTAGAGCACTGGTAGCGTTAAAGCTCATTTTTTGTCCTTTGGCCAAAATGCGAGTACCAGTCACTTGGCTGACAACTTTACCATTAGAATCAACTACTTGACGGACGATCTTTATACTGGAAGGTTTAGTAGATTCATTCTTGTAAGAATAGGAGTATTTGACAGCACTACCAGGTTTATAATCCACTTTAAGACCGGTGATAACCACTACGGACTCTGGGTTGTTGGTAGTTATAGCTGGTGGAGGTAAAGGTTTTTGGACAATGATTTCAAAGCTGTTTGCTTCCAAAACATTATTTTTGCTATCTAAAATCTTTACTACTACCGTATATACACCATTTACAAGCTTGGAACTAAGTGCTTGAGAAGGAGTGCTGGAAAATGCTTTTCCTTTCTTCAAAGTAGCCGAGCCTTTGGAGGTGGACAAAATCTTGCCGTTAACATTAACCAACTGACGAGTTACTTTAATCTTTTGAGTTACATCGGAATCGTTCTTATATGTATATTTGAATTTCACTGCTTCACCTGGTTTGTAAACAAGTTTCGAAACAGTTGGAATGATCACGGCTGAATCAGGACTACTAACTTCAAATGTTGGTGCAGTTACCACTGATGAAATCGGGGAAACCGGTGATGTAGCGGCTGGAGTGGAAACAACCGGTGCAGTCACTATTGGAGAAATTACAGGTGTAACAGCCGGAGTATATCCTGCAACCAAATTGGTTTTTATGGTGTATACATCAGTCACTCCACCACTAGCTGAACGGAATTTGACATAAAGTGTCTTGGCTCCAACACCAGACGAAAGAGTAAATGGTGAACTGGCGCTATACGGCATCCAACTGGCTCCAACAAACCCTGGATCTTCTGAAACAGCCATTTGAGTCGCATTGGTGGCAGAAAAATTCAAGGTAATATTTTGAGTAATAGCGGTACCGTTGGTAGTAATGATAGCGGCTGTAGCTGGAGAAGCAACTGATGGAGCGACTGAACTGCCATCGCTGCCGCCACAACCTTGGGTAGTAGCAGTAACTGAACTAGCCCAATCAGTATCAACACTTGAAACATTATTAGCTTTCACACGGAAAGTATATGAAGTTGCGCAGGTCAAACCTGAGAAAGGATGCGAAGTTCCAGTTAACCAACCGGAATTGGTTCCAGCGGTAGTGTTTTCAACATAGTAGTTTGTACCAGCCCCTGCCCACGACAAAGTAATTTGTGATGAATTGTTGACCACAGCCATGAAACTTGTCGGGGCAGTCGTTAAAGTATATACAGCAGTGTTGGCACTGGAAGTTGCGGCGTCGGTAATATCTGTTGCATTTCTTGCAGTAGCGGTAAACTGATAGCCTGTATTAACAGATAAACCAGTAATATCCACAACATCCCAAAGGGCTTTTGTTTGATAGACTGCGGTAGACCCATTCGCTGTACCATCGGCGGCTAAGTAATTACCGCTTGTAGAATTATATACGGCGTAGGTGGCGGCAGAAGAATTGCCATTGGCATTGATGGTGAGATTCAAAGCGGTGGTTGAAGAAGCGGAAATTGTTGGAGCGGAGGCTTGAGAAGCAAGAGTGTAGACAGCGGTGTTGGCACTAGAAGTAGCGGCGTCAGTACCACCAGTTGCATTTCTTGCAATAGCCTTAAACTGATAGGCTGTACTAGTAGCAAGACCAACAGCATCCACAGCATCCCAAAGGGCTTTTGTTTGATAAACTGCGGTAGATCCATTCGCTGTACCATCGGCGGCTAAGTAATTACTGCTGGTAAAATTATATACAGCGTAGGTGGCGGCGGAAGAATTGCCGTTGGCATTGATAATTAGGTTTAAAGCAACGGAAGAAGAAGCAGAAATTGTCGGTGCGGAGGCGGCGGTAGCAAGAGTGTAGACAGCGGTGTTGGCACTTGAAGTTGCGGCCAAAACACTATCCCCGTTTCTTGCTGTGGCGGTGAATTGATAAGCGGTACTGGTATTCAAACCAACTATATCCACAAGATCCCAAAGGGCTTTTGTTTGATAAACTGCGCTAGAACTTGCTGTACCATCGGCGGCTATATAATTTCCACTGGTACTATTGTAAACAGCGTAAGTAGTAGTGGCAGTATTGTTGCCATTAGCGTTGATAACGAGATTCAAAGCGATGGTGGTAGAAGCGGAAATTGTCGGAGCAGAAGCTTGGGTAGCGAGTGTATATTTACTAGTCGCCCCAGATTGAGTAGTAGTAACACTATCACCATTTTCAGCTCTAACTTTAAAGGTATACAGTGTGCTGGAAGAAAGACCAGTGACTGTTTTTGTTCCCCAACCAGTAGAGGTGTTGAATACTTCTGTAGCACCTAGAGTACCATCGGCTTGGATGTAATTACCGGAACCGGTTTCTTGGATGGAATATTGAGTAGTGGCTGGATTACCGTCGCCAGCTGTGATAGCGGTGCTTAGAGAAACGGCACTGACAGCGGAAACGGTTGGAATGTTTGGGACGATGGAGGAGGTGTAGAAAGCCGCCGCAGAAACAGTACCATTCAAACTACCATCAAA
>JAVHSM010000026.1:0-11662 GCA_036172155.1 Candidatus Magasanikiibacteriota bacterium | reverse complement strand
AAGATGAGGCAACGGCGGAAACGGTTGGAATGTTTGGGACGGTGGAGGAGGTGTAAACTCCCGCAGAAGTTGTTACTATAGCGAGACTACCTGGGCCAGCTATAAGCATAAACCAATATCGAGTATTTGGTAACAAATCTCCCTCAGCAGAAGATGTAACAGTATAGCTTGCGGTTGAAGTCGGTATTCCTATAGCGATAGTTGAAGAATTTATAAAATCGCTACTGGTAGACAAACTGAGTAAATATCCAGTTTCGCTTCCACCACCCCAAACCCATGTCAAACCAATACTACTGGTAGAAATAGTGCTAGTCACAAAATTTGTGGCAGGATTATTCGCCGCGCTCGCCTGCCCGCCGAAAAATAAAGAAGATAAAAACAATACCGATCCCAATAGGACGAGTTTGCTTTTACTCCATGATATTGTTTTCATATCCATAGGAATATAAATAAAGTATAATTAAAAAATTAAAATTATTAAAAAAATTTGTAACAAATTTTGGACAAAAAATTTTATACAAATATATTATACTACTTTTTAAAAGCATCGCCTACCCCCCCCATAATTAATAACTGTGGATAAGTAATAAAAAGGGATTCCTCCGCTCGTGCGAACTCGGTCGGAATGACAGTGAAGATTCCCGTTTGCACGGGAATGACAATGGGGTTGCTTCCACGCCGTGTGGCGCGTCGCAATGACAATAAAAAAACATCCCGACTGAATCGAGATGTTTTTAAACTTTGTGTATTAGATTCCTAGATCATCCACGGCGCTAGTGTCAACTGGAGTGGCTACCTGCGCCACCATTGGGCGAGGACCACGACCACCGACCGGCTCATTGATCTTCAAGTTCACGCGAGCATTGTGCTTGGCGCCAACGATCTTGAGCAAGGTACGGATAGAACGAGCGGTTTGACCGCTGCGTCCGATGACATAACCCATGTCTGCTGGATCTACATTCAAAGTAATGAGCACGCCGCGTTCATCGATAGTGCGGTCGGTCGTCACTTTGTCCGGATTGTTGACAATCGCTTTCACGAGTATTTCAACAAATTGCTGATCTGCTTCCATAGTATTATCATTATTTTTTCATATCGGCAGTCTGTCGACGTGTGGAGTATTCCACCAGCTCTGCATTATCATTTTATCAAAATAATTTTGAACGGTCAAATCAATTATAAGATTTCTCCACTACACTACGCTTCGCTTCGGTCGAAATGACATTAGACAGTTTTCTTTTTTGTGGCCAATTTCACGACGCGTTTCTTGCTGATAAAGACAGATTTCTTTTTTTTGCCTTCAATCATTTTGGCACTGACCAATAAATTGTGGATAGTATCCGATGGCACCGCACCTTTACTGATCCAGTATTTTACTCTGTCCACTACCGGCGCGAATTGATTTTCTTTGGCGTGTGGATTGTAAGTGCCAACTTGTTCCAAATATGTACCCTGAGTATCACGTGCTTTTTCAGATACGATAATACGATAGGTAGCAAATTTCTTTTTTCCAATTCTTTGTAATCGAATAGCTAACATAAATTATTTTAATTTAATAAAAATTTATGTCATCTCGAACGAAGTGAGATATCTGGTGAAGATTTCTCGTTTCACTCGAAATGACAAAGCCATAATAGTAATGTGAGACAGTAGTTAGAGAGCGAAAATAATATACTATGTTTGTATGTTTTTGTCAATATTTGGCTCATTTATCCACCTGATTCCCCTTGTCTTCGTAGTTTTTGACTTCACCGATATTGACGCTCAAAAGCTTGGAAATACCTTCGCCGCCCATAGTTACACCATACAGAGCGTCGGCACCATGCATAGTGACACGATTGTGGGTAATAATAATAAATTGTGATTTGGTCGCAAGCTCGGACATAATATTGGCAAAACGCAAAGTGTTGGTTTCATCCAGTGCCGCTTCGACTTCGTCCATTACTACAAACGGCGATGGGTTGCAATTCAAAATGGCACAAATCAAAGCGATCGAGGTCAGAGTGCGTTCACCGCCGGACAAGGAAGAAATATTTTTAATTTTTTTACCGGGCGGATTCACCGAGACGTCGATGCCGGTGAGAATTTTGTCGCGTTTTTTTGTAGATGCTTTTTCAGGATTAAGGGATTCCTCGGCTTGGCTCGGAATGACAATACCGCCGACATCCAATTCATCTTCACTTTCCAATTCGCCATAAATTTCTTCGAGTTGAGCACTACCACCATTAAATAATATTTTAAAATAACGATCAAATTCTTTGCGAATCTGTTTGAACGCAGTAGCCCGTTTTTTCTTCATTATTTCGTCGAGCTCTTCGATCATCTTGGACAAATCACCGGTCGCCACTGTCAAATCTTTAAGCTGATTATTCAAAAAGTCAAAACGCTCTTTGGTAGTTTCATATTCTTTCACTACATCTTCATCAATACCGCCAATCAAACTCAACTGATATTTTAATTTTTGAATAGAGACGGCCGCTTCGTCCAATTCAGACTGAGTAAGTATGGTTTGTGAACGCTCGCCCACCGACAACAGCGATGCGCCGAGTTCGTTGCTGACTTCGCTATTTAAATCTTCATTTTTGGTTTCCAATTTAGCCAATTGAATTTTGAATTCATTACGAGATGACAGAATTTCATTCACTGTTGTTTGCTTTTTCTGCATGGCTTCTTGCAAAGCAAACACACGCTGTTTTTTCTGCTCTTCACTGTCATTGAATTGTTTTATTTCTATTTCGATTTTACCAACATCTTGCCCGCTGGTCTCAATTTGTTTTTTGATAACTTGTTTTTCTTTTTCCAAATCCGATAAATGTGCGCCATATTCTTCAGGACTCATTTGCAAAAAATTTAATTCGCGCTCCATTTCGGACAATTCGGTTTGATTTTTTTTCTGTTCCAATTGCAACGATTCCAATTGACCGGCAATTTTTTGCTTTTCCATTTGCGCCAATAACGCCGTAGTTTTGGCCTGATCCAATTTAATTTCAAAATCTTTAAAAATACTTTCTTGTTTGACCAAATCTTCCTGATAATTTTGTCCTTCACCATCGGAAAAAATAGTGCGACCGGAAAAACCCAGATGCATTTTTTTCTGCCCGCGCCAGCCACCCTTCATCACACCGCGTTTTTCTGCTACATCGCCGTCGAGAGTCACATAGCGGATACGGCCAATACCAAGGCGCTGAGCCACACCCAAATTTTTGACAATCAAAGTATCACCCAAAACAAAGGAAAAAACATTACGAAATTTTTCATCAAATTTTACCAGATCAATCGCCAACCCGCACACACCATCTTGATTGAGCAAAACACTGATATCACCACTAGAATACCGTGGAGTCATTTTATTTATTGGCAAAAATGTCGCTACACCCATGCGTTCTTCACGCAAAAATTCAATAGCGGATTTGGCCACACCTTCATCGGCCACGACCAACGAAGACATATTGGCGCCGGCGGCCACTTCCATCGCCAGACTATATTCACTATCCACTTCTCCCAATTCCGCGAACAAACCAAATACTTTTCCAAAACGATTTTTATTTTCCAAAACACACCGCACCGCCGTCAAACCGCTGTATTCCAAATATTGGCGTTCGGATTTTTGTTCGTATTGTTTCACCTGCAACTGTGACAATCGCACTGCCGCCTGAGTTTTGTCGCGCGCCAAACTTTCGGCTTGTGCATTATTTTCCGTCAAAGTTTTTTCCGCCTTGATCAACTCGGCTTCCAAATTTGATTGTTCACGAACAAACCTGTCGTTCACTTCTTTGAGTTCGACAGCTTTTTTTTCCAACCAACCAATATTTTGTTTACCGAGATCACTATACGCATTTTGGATCTTGCCAGATATCACGGCCAACTGTCTTTCCCATTCATTTTTTATTTTTACCGCGGCCTGATATTTTTCTTGCAATTTTGTAAACACTTCTTGTCGACTTTCGCTCTGCGCCAATTGCGACAGCTCTACTTGAATTTCTTCCAATTCTTTGAAAGCGTCACGATACTGCACATCCAAGTCTTTCAAAGTCAATTCCAAACTGTCCATTTCTTTTTTATTGGAAGCATAAAGCGAACCGTAATATTTTTCTTGAGTTTCGCGTAAATTCAATTCTACTTCTTGGCGTTGTTCCAATTTACGCACTTGTTTGGACAACAAACGCATGCGTGGCTCTACCTCTTTGAGTAGTACTTCCACCTGCGTCATATTTTCTTGTGTGCGTGCCAATTTGAGCGACGACTGATGTTCTTTGATTTGATATTCTTTAATACCGGACGCTTCATCCAAAAAATCTTTGCGCTCCGCCGGACTGACCACCAACAAACGATCGATGGTCCCCTGTCCCACGATACTATATGAATGCTGGCCGAACTGCGCTTTGGCCAATAGCAAATGAATGTCGAGCAAGCGCACCGGATTATTATTGATGAGATATTCGCCTTCACCACTGCGATACAAACGACGAGTGATCACAATTTCCGGCAGATCCACCTGCACGCGATCGTCGCTATTGTCCAAAATCATGGACACTTCACAGGCACCCAAAGCCCCTTTGGATTGCGACCCGCCAAAAATAATATCCTCGCTCTTTTTACCGCGTAAATTTTTGATACTCTGCTCGCCCATTACCCAGCGAATCGCGTCCACTACATTGGACTTACCTGACCCATTTGGTCCGACCACTGCGGTAATGCTAAAACGACCGTTTTGAGGCGGCAAAAAATCCAACACAGTCTTGTTGGCAAATGATTTGAATCCCTGGATTTCCAACCGTTTTAAATACATAAAGCAATTGCAAATTATTGTACCATAAATGAGTATTGACATGCAACTGTATATGTGATATTTTTGTTTGTTCGAAACTTAAGAATAAATTTGTTAATTGTCATTTCGACCGAGCCTCGCGGCGAGTGGAGAAATCTCTCAGTGAAGATCTCTCACTCCATACGGGGATTCGAGATGACATATGTATTCGTTTTGCGAACAAGAAAATAGATGTCTGCCCGTGAAGAAGATATATGAAAAAAATTGCCATACAAATTCATGAAAAAATAAAACGCGCCAACGCTGTCCTAATAGTACCCCATCAAAATGCCGATGGCGATGCTCTGGGATCGGCTTGCGCGATGTTTGAATATTTGCAAAAATTGGGCATCAAAGCCGGAATATTTTGTGTTACACCGGTGAATCCTAAATTAATATTTTTGCCGCATTGCGAAAAACTGCAAACCGATCCGGATATTTTGATCGACCAAGACTGGGATCTAATTATCGTCGTAGATTCCGGTGATTTGCAATACGCCGGTGTCGCTCACCTGCTCAAAGATCATCCCGCGGAAATTATCAATATTGATCATCATCACACCAATGGAAAATTTGGACATCACAATCTAGTGATCCCAACCGCCAGCTCGACTGCCGAAGTGGTCTATCGTTTTTTACGCCACAACCAAATCCGCATTTCTCATCGCATGGCCACTGCCCTGCTCACCGGCATTATTACCGACACAGATAATTTTACCAATGCCGCCACCAACGATATCGCCATGTCTGCGGCCGGCGATCTGATTCGCCGCGGTGGCAATTTGAATTTGATCAACGAACACACGGTGCGCAACAAAACTATCAATCTTTTGCGATTATGGGGTGATGTCTTGAATCGTCTGGAAAAACATCTCAGGCTCGATCTTGTTTATACTTTTATTACCCAAGCGGATCTCAAAAAACATCAAGTCACTGAAAACGAAAGTGAGGGCGTGGCTAATTTTTTGAATAATCTAGATGAAGGAAAAATGTCTCTGATTCTGAAAGAGACCGCCGACGAAAAAATCAAAGGCAGTTTCCGCACCACCAAAGACGATGTAGATGTCTCCGCCCTAGCCAAAAAACTAGGCGGTGGTGGACACAAAAAAGCCGCCGGCTTCACCACCACCGGCACTATAAAAGAAGTGTTGGAAAAAATTACGGCGTTGTAATTTTTTTATTGACCGAAAAGTAATATAATAGTAATATATACAGATAAATAAATAAAAAATAAACTATGTCAAACACCGACATCAAATCACAAATTTTAATTCCGACAGTCATCGAAAAAACTAGCTACGGCGAACGCGCTTATGATATTTATTCGCGCTTGCTTGTCGACCGCATTATCTTTTTGGGTCAAGCCATTGATGATCATGTCGCCAATATCGTCATCGCCCAGCTATTATTTTTGGAAAATCAAAATCCAAAAACCGACATCAAAATCTACATCAACTCCCCAGGCGGTTCGGTATCCGCCGGCATGGCCATTTATGACACCATGAAATACATCAAATCCGATGTTTCTACCATCTGTATCGGCATGGCCGCCAGCATGGCAGCAGTATTGCTCGCCGCCGGCACCAAAGGCAAACGCCTCATCCTACCCAACGCCGAAGTAATGATTCACCAAGTCATGGGCGGTATGGAAGGCCAAGCCAGCGACATCAAAATCCACGCCGAACGCATCCTACGCATGAAACAATCCCTCAACAAAATCCTATCCGATCACACGGGCCAAGACCTCGCCACCATCGAAAAAGACACCGACCGCGACAATTTCATGATCGCCAAAGATGCAGTAGCTTACGGCTTGGTCGACAAAATAGTCGAATAATTGGAAAAAGTTGAATTAACCACTGTAGAAATAAAACGAGGGTGCGACAAATTACTTTTGAGCGGGTTATGAGGCCGAGGCCTCATCCTTTCGCCTTCGCAGGCGAAAAAAGCGAAAAAGTCATTTGTTGTGCCCTCTTTTTATTGATATTATTAGCCAATCTTAGCCAAAAAAACAAGCAATGTGAATAAGTCCCCCATACCCCCTTGACAAAACCCCCGATCTATGGTACTATTATCAGTTGCTAATAATGAAATCGTTTAGACAAAGCTCTAGGCAGGATAAATACGCATAACCACCCATTCGGGTATTAGGATCCAGGTCAGTGCAAATTATCAGGTTCATATCAAGTAAGATATAATTAGCACCGACCCGTATCCACTACAAGCATGGAGATGTGTTGACGGATAGAACTGGCTCACGCTAATCTTCTCCACCAATACATCTTCTTGGGTGCGGTTTCATGGGGATCAAATCCCCAATATAAATTAAACCCGTTTACTTTTGTAAGCGGGTTTTTATTTGTGGCTTTGTCATTCTGAGTGAAATGAAGAATCCCTTATATTAATAACCAAGGGATCCTTCGTTACCACTCAGGATGACGATTTGCAATAAAATTTAATTAGCCGGAATCACCACAGTGGCGGTAGCATTGTTCGCCGGCGTCGGTTCCACTATTTCCAAATTAGCAATCGGTGGTATTTCGCATTTTTCACCAGGTTTGCACAAAGTAGCCGGATCCACACCTACCATACATATTTTTGGCAACGGTCGATAATAACTATCAAAGATACGATCTACCTTTTCTCCCGTCGGCAAGACACGCGAATAGGTAAAACTCGCCACTGCTCCTCTGAATGGCGGTTGGCATTTTGTCTCACCGATTTTCACTTTATCGGTTTTTATTTCTTGTGGACTACCATAAGGAATCCATTTTTTTACGAGTGGATGAGTGTACCAACCTTTGCGTCCGTCAGGTTTACCCCAGAGTGTAAAAGTAAGCTGTTGTTTTTTAAAATCAATGTCGGTTTGCAATAATAAATAGTGACCAGTATCATTTTTAAATTTCAAATCCAAAATCGGTTCATACAACGCCGCATCGGTACCGGGATTACCATTGACCGGATCGGCATAGTAACCAACCACCAGCGAATGATTTTGGCGCGCAGTTATATTCATGCCCGAATTCATTGCCATACGAAATAGCGTCGTACCGATCTGGCACATACCACCACCGATTTCATTTTTTATTTCTGTACCTTTAATAATCGCCTCCGGCAAGAAACCGTTTTCAGCGGTAAATGGTCCGGCATATTTGTTGGCGGAAAATTCTTCATCCGGTTTGATTAATGTACCATTCAATCTCTCCACCGCGCGCGTAATATTTTTTATACGATTATTATGGCTATCGTGAAAAGTCGAATAGCCCGATCCAATAACATTTTCAATACCCAAATTATTTACATCAGCCATCTTTACTATTGGCACCGTCACATCGACGGTCAGACTCACAGTCTTGGTCACTTCGTCGGAATGATAATTTCTTTCTTTAAACGCCACATTTAGATCTTGAAAAGTCTTATCAACATTCAAAATCAATCCAGCCTGACTGGCTTGAAATTCTTTTACTTTACCTTCCGGCGAAACGGAAAATTTGGCATCCAGCGGCATTTTATCTACTAGATAGCGTAAACTTTCCAAATAAGTTTTGGTATTTTCTGAATTTAAAATAAAAATCGGCTGGCCATTTTCATCCTTCTCTACATTCAGCCAAGCGCCATATTGTACCAATGAAATTGACCAATCACGACGAATCTTCGTTTGAGGATCCACAAAGTTTAAACCGATATCCCCATACTTCAATACCCCAGCCAAATTCTCAGAGGCTTTTTGTGCATCGGCAAATTTTACATCTGGTTCAAATTTTTCCGCTTGAACCTGTACATTACTTAGATCAAGCTGACTCAAATTATTTTGGATTTGATTAATAATTTTTTCATAAGAAAAAATCAGACCGGTGCGTTCAGCCACCACCGAATAATTCAGTGGCGCAAAACTGGAAATTACTATACCGGCGTTGCGCGGCGCGTCCACCAACTTGGACAAACTATCTTTCAAAATATCAATCAAGTTTACCCAATCGGTCTTCACCGGCACGAAAAGATTTTGATTGGAGTAGCGATAATACCAAGGTGAAAACAAGTGCATCACCCAGTTTCCGCTTCGTCCTACGGCGTAGGCATTTTGCCACAGCACATAGCTATCGAGTTTCACCAATTCAGTGGAATTATCTCCCAATGACACCGTATTAATTTTAATAGAAGTTTTTTTATCCGCCACCACCGCATCCAAATTTATCCCCTCTTTGGCAATACGATTGTTGAGCGTTTCAATAAAATTTCCAAGATCATCGCGTGACATCCTACCCAGATGATAATGTCCGACATAAACCCCAGGATAAATTTTATTTTGATATTGACTAATATACCAGGCGGACACACCAAATACACCGCCAACAAAAATAAATAAAATCAAAAAAACTGTCAGGCTGATTTTCAACCAAACCGGCAGGCCTTTTTTATTTGACACCAAAGCCAATTCTTTTTCCAAATTGTCCAAATTTAATTTTACCATGATGCAAAAAATTATTCTTCTACAATAACAATAGGGATACTACCATCAACTTTGGTTTTTGGCAAAACCACGGTCAAAACGCCGTTTTTGAATTCCGCTCTGGTCATTTCGATTTTTACTTCCACCGGCAAAACAATCGTACGCGAAAATTTCCCCCAATAACATTCGCGGTAAAAATAATCCGCCTCCGAATCGATCTGTGGCCTACGCTCACCACGAATGGTCAAGACATCGTTGTGCAAATGAAGTTCAAGATTTTCAGTACGGCAACCGGCCATCGGTGCAATCACAAAAACTTCATCTCTGGTTTGCGCCACATCCACGGCCAATTGGCCTTCGGGCGAGATGGTGGTATTTTTATTTTCGTCACCTTCTCCACTTCCACCGTTTTTCATAAAATCAGCCAAAATAGAAAAATCATCATTTGGTTCTGAAAGCGGTAAAGAAAAATTTGAATTTATCATATAAAATATATATGTACTATTATACAATAAAAATCAAAAAAAATAAAATTACATACCAACAATATAAAAAAATAAAGTTTACCGGCAAACAATTTCCATTATCAGGTAAACAAAGATTTTTAAATTTTTTTCTGATTTATTTGATAACTTCTAAATACCAAATAATACAAAATCATAATTAAAATAATGATTTGGTGGTAGCCTACCAACAAAGTAAAATATTCTAGTACCCCACCAAACGCCGCCCCCAAAATATTCGACGCAAAATTATTTGCATTATTACTAGATGTTTTGAACAAGGAAGCAAAAATTATATTGGCACAAAAAATTGGCGAAAAGGTCAAGATACTAACCGCTAAATATTTTTGCGCCAGTGGCCACGCCAAGAAAAAATTTTCCGGCACCAGATAATTTAATAACAAAATTCCAAACAACGCAAAATACCAATACTTTATACGAATAACAGACTGGCGTTGCGCCCATAATATGGACAACAGAACAGAAACTAGAATCGCGAAAAAGACCAAAGCATTAACCATCCAAGTCGATCCAAACAACAAAGAAAAAGCCACCACACTCTTGGACTCCAAAAGCATAAACGCGGCGCCAAGAAAAAAGTAAGAAGGTTGAATAACTTTGATCAGAGGAGATCCCACCAAGCGAGAAATTGCTTTATAAACAACCAACATTATTATAAATAAAATTGATAAGTACCCAACAGGAATAGTACGATGTAATAAATATAAAAACGGCCAACTATCCGTAGCCGGAGGTAATTTATTGTCATAAGCCATCGTCTGAGGTAGATTTTTTAAAGCATTTTTCATTTCTCCGCCAGTCATCAATATTCCCGCATACAACGGACCACCGGTATTTTTCATATAAGTCTTTTGTTGAAAAACATCTTCCAGCATCCCGGCCATTTTATCGATCAACCACGGCTGGCGATAATAATTATACAAAACCAATAAACCATTTGGTGTCAAAGTTTGTTTGGCGGCTATAAACGATTCTTTGGTAAACAAAAAACTTTCCAATCGAATATTACTATGCTGTGATGCCAATACCAAAGAATCTGGTAAAGCATATATTACCAAATCATATTTATTTTTAGTTTGTTCCAAAAATGTGCGTGCGTCCATGTTATAAGTATGAACACGAACATCATTGTACGGCTTATCGGGGTTGTACATTCTCCCCAAATCGAGAATCTTTGGATCAATTTCCACGGCATCTACCTGTTGCGCGCCATGAGACAAAGCAACCGCCACATCGGTACCGGTTCCGGCGCCGATTACCAAAACACGCGAAAATGTACTAGTAGGAAAAACTTCATAAGGAAAAGCATAAAACCATTCTTTATATTTTATATTCCCTACCATTGTTTGATGACCAATATTATTCACAAACAAACGATAAGCCAGACTTGTTGTTCCATCCGATTCGTTAACCGCCGTTTTTACAATTTCAATTTTTTGATACGGTGACCAAAAAATATTTTCCTTGTGAGTCGGAATCAAAATCGCAACAAACAATAAACAGCCAAACATCGCTATTAGATAACGTCGACTTTTTTCATAAAACAAAATCAAATAAACTATCACTACAATCAAAAACCAGACTATCGGTTCGGTGCCTAAATAAGAATTTAGAGTAAAAAACAAAATTCCAAACAAACTGCCAACAATATCCCAAACATAAAATTCCAAAGATTTATTTTCATTGGCCAAACGACCAAACAGCTGAGAAGGCAAAGACATCACTAAAACTACGGAAAAAAATATTACCGGAACAATAAACTGTTCAGAAATTGGTATGCCAGGCAAATTTGAAAAAAAATGTATTTCACCATTACTGCTTGGCGATAAAGACACTGAGAAGAAGGTGCTGATTGCGGTTAAAAAAAAGATAAACCATGGG
>JAVHSM010000025.1:11496-47071 GCA_036172155.1 Candidatus Magasanikiibacteriota bacterium | reverse complement strand
GGCGATTATTTTGAGTGCGTACAGTATTGTGTCTTTTGTTATGAATATGCTGGGTGTGGGTGGTGGTGGCGCCGGAGAGTCACAGACTTCCGTTTCTGCCCCCGGCACACAAAATTTTGCCGGTAGTGGGGCATTGGGAAAGGTGATCAAAGATCATTATCCAGCTCGCGATCAAGTTGATGTACCGCGCAATACCAAAATTATAGTGACATTTTTTAAACCGGTTTTGTTATCCAGTTTTGTTGAAGATTCCAACAACAATGGAACATTAGGTGATTGTAAAAATATTTCTGATCCAGTTTTTAATTGGGATGTTGATTGTGATCATATAAAAGTTGACACGACTACCAAAAAACTAACCGATAATTTTATCAATGTGAAACGCACGGACAGTGGCGTGCCAATCAAAGGGCTGGTGTTATTGGCCACTTCCAGCACGGTGAATGGCATCGAGGGCATCTATACGATTGTTTTAAAGCCGATTACCGATGCAACTGGTGGATATCTGGAAAGTCCAACCGAAAAAGTTGGTTATACCATATATCTCGGTGCGGGAATTTTGGCCGATGATTCCGTCAATGACAACCCATCAATATTTCAAAGTAAAAACATCGGAGATAACAAATATTATTGGCAGTTTGTTTGCAGTAATCTTTTGGATAACACCCCTCCCTCTGTTGTTGGCGTGTTTCCGGCCTCTACAAAAAATAATGCTAATGGAGAACCAAAAAATTCGGTGATTCAAATTTCTTTTAGCGAACCGATCAATCCGATTGATGTGCAAGGGTCTTTTAAAACAATAAATGGACAGTCATATTATAGTTTGTCCGGTAATAAAGTATTTTTAAAATCAGATAACAGCAGTGTGCCGATTGGCAATTTTAATTTGGTAAATAATTATCAGACATTGGAATTTACTCCTAGTAAAGAGTGTGGCAAGAATGCTTGTGGGAATCCGATTTATTGCTTGCCAGTTTGTGATAAAACTGGCGCAAAATGCAAAGATGATAATTATCAAATTTTGCTTACCGCCGCCAAGACGATGCCTGGTAGTTTTCAATCGCAACCCTTTACCGGTATTGAAGATTTGTCCAGCAACGCACTCGATGGAAATAGCGCTGAATTGGACGGAAAACCAGACGGCGTGGCTCAAACCGCTCCTACCACCTTACCGGTATTTGATCAATGGAAACAGTCAGATAATTATTTTTGGACATTTAAAATTAACGATGCTGTTGACAAAACTTCTCCCTATATTACCAAAATTACTCCAGGAGTTGACGCTCAAGATGTACCCAAGGATGCTGATTTAATTTTAAATTTTAGTAAGCAGATGAGGGTTGATTCAATGTATTCTATCGATATCCAAGAGTATCCCGCTCCTACTAGTGGCGTGCCTCTTTGGAAAGTTCCGTTTGTTGATTTGAGTTATCAAAAAGTAAAAATGAATCATGGTCCTTTTTTGGATAAAATTAATAAATTTTATTTTCCAGTTGTTAGCTCGACGGTAGAGGATGTCCACTTCAATTGTTTTTATCCCGGTCTTGGACCAGCCGATACTGTTATTGGTGTGACTTTGGATTCGAAAGTTTGTGATCCAAGTCAGCCGGGAAATAGTTGTTGTAAAGTTCAAGATGTTGGTGGAAGTGAGTTTTGTTGTGATGGTCAAGCGGTATCAGCTGTCAATGGGTTGGCAAATTGTATCAAATCGGTCATAAATAACAAAACCATCGGATCATGAAATTTTTTAATAAAAAATTATTTTTAGCGGTATCTCTTTCATTATTTTTGGCGGTGGGATTTTTTGTTTTGGTTAGTTCGGTACAGGCGGCTACAACCACCCTTGATTTGGGTTTAAAAGAGATATCCAATTCCGGTTTACCCACCACTGACATTCGCACTATTGTCGCCAACATAATAAAAGTAGCCCTAGGTTTGCTTGGAATTGTGGCGCTTGGTCTGATTCTGTATGCCGGTTTTGAATGGATGACTGCCGCCGGCAACGAAGAACAAATCGGCACTGCCAAAAAAATAATGATCAACGCGGTGATTGGATTGGCTATTATATTGTCAGCTTATGCGATCGTCAATTTTGTAATGAATAAATTAATTGAAGCTACTACCGGCACAACCTCGCAACAAGGTGTCGGCGGTGGTAATGGTAATGGCGGTTTTGGCTCATCTTTTTATGTAGTCAAACTACCGGTTGGTGGTCAGATGTGTATTATGAATGTAGCTTTGGCGGTGGTGTTCAATCGACCGGTTGATAGTAGCTCATTAAATGGTGCAGTGGTTGTTATTGATGAAAGAAGTTCAAGTACTGTGGCTGGTGCTTGGGAGTTGGGATCGGGACAAAACAATGTGGCAGTATTTAAGGCACAAGGTGCTTGTCCAAATGGAAATAATAATGAATGTTTATCACCAAAAACGGATTATATTTTACGATTTAAAGATGTCACTGCTATTAAAGCTGGCGATGATAGCATTGTGACACTGCAATGTTCTTTGGGAGCGACTTGTAAAGATGTGGCTTTTACCACTGGTGATAGCGTGGATAATCTTCCACCGGTTATCAAAATAAATACCCCGATTGAAGGTGCAAATTTAGAGCAGGGGACAACTGTACCGGTTGAAATTGAATATACCGATGATAATGGTGTCCAAAATATTTCGGTTAGAGCCGATGGTAAATTGCTCGGAAGTTCGGATGTCGCCGGTTGTAAAAAAACAGGCACAACTACGGTGATTTGGAATACCACTGAGTTTGGTTTGGGGGGCCACAAACTACAAGCGTTCGGCTTAGATTGGGCGGCCAACAGTAGTTATGATTTAAAAAATGTAAATTTGAGTCCACAACATTGTTTTGATAATACAAAAAATGGAGATGAAACAAAGTCGGATTGTGGTGGAAGCTGTCCGGCTTGTTCTGGCAATAGTTGTAGTGATAATGTCGATTGTGCTAGTGGATATTGTGAAATAATACCACAAAGCATTCAAGGTGTTTGTGTAGACAAAATGTATATTACCGGTTTTTCTCCAGCGAACGCGGCGGTTGGCGATTTGGTTTCGATTTTTGGAAAATATTTTGGGACATTCAAGGGACATGTTTATTTCACTGGTCCACATAATTCTTTGATTTCAGCTCCGGTGGCTGATTGTGGAGTGAAATTTAATAATTGGGTGAATAACCAAATAATTGTATCTGTACCAAACGATGCGGTGGACGGTCCGATTACGGTTGTTACCGCCTCCACTACCGGCGATGGAATTGTTATAAAAAGTTTTAGCGATTCCACCAACGATACATTTGGTTCTTTAATTGCCGATTTTGTTTTATCCGATGAGTCACATCCTGGAATCTGTGGTTTAGACAAAAATAATGGCGCGGTTGGTTCTACGGTTGTGGTGTATGGTAATAATTTTTATCAATATGATTTGCTTAAAAGCGCAGTAAAATTTGACAACAATAAAGCCAAAATAACCAATTGGTCTGAAATTCCTCCAGCGACTGCCAAGGTGATTGTGCCACCATCATTGGTTAATGGTGAATTTGCGGTTACTTTGGAGAATAATAGTTTGGTCAGCAACGCAGTTAAGTTTACTGTTAGTGGTGTTAATTCTGAGGCACCGGAAATTTTTAGTGTTTCACCGCTGAGTGTAGTAGCTGGCGACTATTTGACAATTACCGGTAAAAATTTTGGTAATCAAAAGAATTTTGTTTGGTTTAAAGATCCTACTTGTGATAATTGTGAAGGAACATCCGGCACATTTGATTTTCCTCCGGCTTGTCAAAATTATGTTTGGAGTGATAAACAAATAATTGTAAAAGTACCTTGGATTTTAAGACCGGGAAGCAAGTTGGTTCAAGTCGTAAATATCGATGGTTTGAGTAGTCCGATAGTAGCACCTCAGTTGAATGTAAAAGATGGAGAACCGGGGCCAAATATTTGTCTGATTGATCCAGTGTCTGGTCCGGTACCTTTTGTTGGTGAAAAAACGGTGCATGTTTATGGAGATCAATTGGGCAGTATAAACAATTTATATTTTTCAAAAAATGGTGCCAATGCTACCGATTTAAATACTTTATCAGTGGCTGTTTCCAATTTTGTAAGCGACCAAGAATTAACTGTACAACCGGGGGCTGATGTTTTGACTGGTCCGATATTTGCTTGGCGTGAGGCGGATGGTAAGGCCAGCAATAGTGTTTTATTTACCGCCTACGATTGCACAAAAAATAATAATACTTGTACCGACGCCAATCTGCAATGTTGTACTTCCGGTTCTGAAATTGGAGTTTGTAAACCAAAAGGAAAATTGTGTGTCGGACAATTTAAATCCAGCGGTTATGTTTGGTTATTTTCTACCAAGAAAATTTTGCCTTTACCGCAGGTGGTAGAGCGTTGTGATGCGGATACCGAAGCGGGCGAAGGTTTGCCTACCCCTTCACCATCATTACTCTGGAATCAAAACGGTCACAACGATGCCAACCAAGTTTGTCAAACCGCGTTAACCAATATTGAATTTAACACCGGCATAGCACCGGTTAGTGTGGGCAAAGCTACAAAAAATATAGTGGTGTATTCTTGTGATGATTACAGTGAAGGAAAATGTCTTGGTGCCAAGGAGGTCGCTTTGACTGGTACTAGTTATATGTTGCAGATAGCTTCATCCGATGCCAATGGAAAACATTCGTCTCTTTCTATCAGTCCGAGCAATGTCAATGGAAATCGTTGGGATCCAAACAAGTGGTATCAGGTAGTATTGACCAATGGTGTAACTTCAGACGATCCCAAACCGCTAAAATTGGCCGCTACCAAACCATGTGGTGTTGACACTGCCTATTGTTTTGCCTTTAAAACCGGCAGTGGAGATTGTGTGTTAAAACAAGTGGTTGTGACCCCCTATAAATTTTGGACACAGATATTGGAAGAACCAATCAAAATTCATACCGCCGGTGGAGATGTCTATGATTTATTTTACAATGGTAATGGTTTGAGTTCTCAGTATTGTACTATGATGGATGTTTCCGGTATGAATTGGAAATGGACAGTGGACAACAAAGATCCAAATAAAATCTATTCCAAAATATTTGGCGCTGACAACAAGTTCAAAGCCCAAGCGACTGCGCAAGCCAATACGGTTGGAGTTGGTGTGGCCAGTGAAGCAGTAGATGTCAAAGCCACCGCCTCTACCTCCACTGTTTCCAAGACCGGTTCCAGTCCGCTTACTATTGATTTGTCCAATCCCAATGTTGTGGATTATTGGCCAAATTGTTTGGAAGCTTGTATCAACTCGGTCGTCGGAGTGAAATTCAATATTAGTATGTCGTTGCACAATTTGAATAATGCTGGTGCTCCAAATTTTCCGGTTAAATTATACAAATGTAATGACGAAAATTGTTTAAATACTTCAGCAGTGTCTTTGCAATCCGTTTCTTTTGACAAATCCTCGTTAAACACAATTTTAAATTTTAACTTTCCCGATCCAACCAAAGGATTGGAAATAAACACTCTTTATCAGGTGGTGTTGTCGGCTACCAGCACAGCTGGAACCGACAACAAAAATCAACTGTGGTCGCTTTTGACATTGTCCAACCCGCCAGGCTTAAACGATCAATCCAATTTTTCCAAACCATACAATAAAATTTTTACTTGGAGATTTAGGACAAAAAAAGAAGCTTGCAAGGTAGAAAAAGTTGAAGTTTTGCCGGTAGTTTTTACCGCTCAAAAATTATCGGATAGCGCGGTATTTTCTGTACAGCCATATTCATCTCCGGATGATTGCAGTAAAATTAATGGACAAAAATTAAATCCGTGGAATTATAATTGGAGTTGGAAATCGTCCAGTACTTCGGTGGCTGATGTGGTCTCCTTTGCTACCAAAGGTGCTAGCCCCTATTGCACTGCCAACTGTATCAAAAAAGGTAGTACTGTACCGGCTGGATTGATCGGCAATAATACCTATCCGGTTTGTGGAAACGAAAAAGTTGAAGCCGGTGAAGATTGCGATCCGCCTATTAGTAAAAAATGCAGTTTGACTTGTCGTTTCTTGGGTAACTCCGATCAGAACACCTGTGGAGATGGGAAAGTGCAACCGGAACTAGGAGAAGCTTGTGACCCAAAAGATACGAATACTCAAGTGGGGTGTAGTAATACTTGTCAACATATCGGCTCTGAAATTCAAACTGCCGCCGGTGATGTAAAAAATTCAATTTGTGGTAACGGTATGATCGGAAGCGGGGAAGACTGTGATTTGGGTGTGGTGTCAGATGTTTCGGTTTCAACCTCATCTTTGTTGTGCTCACAAAATTGTTTGCATACTGGTACGCGTTTGTCTACCAAATGGTGTTCTAGCAACAACGCCAAAGCCACCGTTCCTTTTGGTGATTTTGTTAAAAAAGATTATGATTTTTATTGTTCGCAAGCGTATAGTCAATGTGGCGATGGTGTACCTAGTCCGGATGAAGATGTTGGTTGTGATTTGGGCGGCGGAAAATATTCGCCAAACTGCAATAGTCAATGTTTGAATAATAATAAAGCTGTTCCGGTCTGTATTCCTGGTAGTGAAGGCTGTGATGACAATGCTCAGCGGGTTGGCTCGTCTTTGTTGTATTCTTCACCGTCGGTTTGTGGTGATGAAGTTATCGGTATTGGTGAAGATCCTATTTGTGAAGATAATATTTATTTAAATATTTGGCCATGGCACGCGAATACTGGTGGAACTTTTACCAATCCATGGGTGTTGGCTATTGGTAAAAATAAAGGTACGCCGGCGGGTGATCCGCCTATTCAAGAGGCCAATATCACCGCTTCGGTTTCTGACGCTCAAACCGCAAAGACAGTGAATGGGTCTGGTAAGTATCAGGTAAAATGCGGATATTTGAAAGATGAAGATTGTAAAGTTTTTGGACAAGATTATGGTCTGGCAGATAATTCTTGTTGTTATACGCGTCCAAAATTAGTAGGGGTTTATCCTGGTGTTACTAGCTCAATAGCGGAAAATGTTTGTATTAATACTTACATTGAAGCGGATTTTGATAGTCGTATAAAACAAGATACTCTTCCTGGTAATTTTTTGATCGCCCAGTTTGTACCTAGTTGTGAAAATGGTACTCAGGAAATTACCGATGTGGCTTTTTTGAATGATAATGATCAAAATTTGCCTTGGTATAAAAAAGCTTGGCACAAAATAATGATCACGGTAAAAAATATTTTTGGGATTGGAACGGTGAGTGCGGCCGGTAAATGGTGTGCAGGTGCGGATATTGGCACGGTAAAAGTAATCAATAACAATCAGGGCGACGGCTCGAAAGTTGTGTTGTCTTTAAATTCTCCGTTAGCGTTGTCCGCTTCCTATGCGATTGTTTTAGAAAGTGGCATAAAAAATCAACAAGGTGTTGGTATTGGAAAAAATAAAGATATAGACAAAGCGTATGGTTGGAAATTTAATACCGGTAATAAAATTTGTGAGGTTTCCAATGTTAGTATTGAACCGGATCAGTATTATTTTTCCGCTCCCAATTTGCCGGCTTCGTTTGTAGCCAAAGCTATGACCTCCAAAGGCCAACTTATTCAACCGGTATCCGGTTATAGTTGGGAGTATCAATGGGGACCACTCAACAATCCCTATGTCGCTTTTTCCAGCAGTACTGGTGAATTGAATTTTCTGATTTCACAAAATCAAAATGGCGAACTGGATGTGCATGCCGCGGCTTTGATTACGGAAAATAAATATCCGGATTTAAAGAGTGGTATGGTAGGTACCGGCAAGTCTCATATTATTGTCTTTTTATGTGAAAATCCTTGGCCGCCAAAACAAGTAATGTTTGAATACAAACCGGTTTCCGTATTTCCTTATGAAGATAAAATAGGCAACAACAGTGGTTTTGATTTAATCAATAATGTTTTTGATAATTCAGCTGTTCCATCCACGGAGTTGGTTGGCAACAATAAAGGTTACTTTAATTTCAGTACCTATTATTGCGCGGACAATGGTGATAGTGGTACATTTGATGATTTTCCATATTTGCATCCGGCAGTTCAAGTTGGCACCAATATATTAAAATCTGGGACAATGGCGAATCAGTGTAATAATAACCTCGCTCAAGATTGTGATATTGATGCTGATTGTGGTACCGGTAAATGTACTCCACAATTTAAAAATGCCAACCCTACTACCAATATACTAAAGCGGTTTATTTTAACCAATGATAAAAATGGCGATGCTATTGGTATTGATGTCTTCAACAATACCAAACATCTGACAGCGCGCAAATGGTTTGAAGAAGAAAAAGGTTTTATTGGTAATGATTTGAAAGATTTAAAACCGGTAGATGGCTATGATGCCGTTTCCGATGGCAACAATATTTATATTAACGCTTTAAATTTTTCTCCGACTACCGACGACGCTATGACAGGCAATTTATATACCAATATTTATTTGTTTAGTATCAGTAATGGCGCTTCCGCCGATACTGAAAAAGTTTTTAATGATTTGATTAAAAATTTGAAATTTAATGTCAACCTTACCAATTATGGTTACTGCGGACAAAATATGAATAACCCCGGTGATACCGCACTGTGTTTATCGGATTTTGATTGTGAAAATGGCGAGGTGTGTTCAGTACAAAAAGATAAAGTGCGTCGTAACTATTTACGCTTGCTTGGTTTACAACAGATCGATCTACAATTGGCTGATTATTTTGCCGGTCACAATGATACCTATCCGGATTTGAAAACCGGTTCGTATTTGACCGGTCAAACTGTTAGTACTTGGATTTCATCATGGACAACCTTGAGTTCACAAGTTGGTGGTGGACAGCTTCCTACCGACCCAATCAATAAATTGGGGCTAGCCGGTACCTGTGCTTCTTCTACTGGCCAATTTTGTACAGATGATTCGGTGTGTAAAGTGGTTGAAAAATCCGACTTAGCGACTTGTGTATTGCATGATCCGATTACCAATTGGAGTGTGGCTGAAAATAGGTTTAGTTTCGCTTGTGCGACCAATTCTTTGGCCTATCGTTATTTTGCCTCTTCCACCTCTCAAACTGCTACCAACAATTATTTTGTAAAATACCGTTTTGAAGATCCGGGAATTAATATTTTAAATATTCCGGATTTAGTGAGTGATTTTCAGATAGATGCCGCCCATTTTGATGTTGTAAATAATTATAATAATTTAAAAAATACAATGGGTATTTGTAATTATAACCAAGAGATTACTACTATCAATACCGGTAAATGTGGGGATGGTCAGGTGAATTTGAACAAGAAAGAACAGTGCGATCCTCCCGGTAAAGTAAATTTTAATACGACAATGTGTCAGGGGTCGGGGGTCACACCCAACACCAAGATGACTGGTGATGTTTGTAAGTCCGATTGTACTTGGGGTTTGGCCGCCACTTCTACTATTTGTAAAGTTTTGAGTAAATGTGACAATGGGGTTGTCGAACCAGGTGAAATTTGTGATGACGGCGCACTCAATGGAAAATATAATCACTGTAAAAAAACTTGCGATGGATTTGCTTCCAAGTGCGGTGATGGTGTCGTGGATCCATCCAGTCCATCCAATGAAGTCTGCGATATTCAACATCTTTTATTTCCGGCGCCTCCTCCAAACTATGCCGGTTGGTGTGTGGGTGGAGTGAGAGATCAAGAAATATGCAATACCGATTCGGATTGTATCAACGGTTGTAAGGATGCAAATTGGGACACTTTTCCTTTGTTACAAAATCCGGCAAAAAAAGCTTTTTATTGTTCAGATCCCAGTGTTACTTCGCCGGTTAAAAGTCAGGATGGAGTTGGTATTTGCAAGAAGTTGCCAACAGTCGGAACTCAATATGGTATAAAAAAAGACCAGTCTTGTAATTTTGATTGTCAGACCCGTGGTACTTATTGTGGCGATGGTTTTGTACAAGCAGAAAATGGCGAAGAGTGTGATGGTAATGGTAGTGGCGATGCGAGCGGGGTGATTAGCTGTTCGATAAACGGTGTGTCGTCTGCCGGTAAACGCGTTTGCGGACAAGATTGTCATTGGCACAACAATGAAGCATTTTTATATTATAATTTTAATGATTTTTGGTCATTGGTTGGAAAAAATTATTTTATCAATTTAGCCCCTACTTCCAAAACCAATTCTGCTTATTGTGTGCCTGGCCAAAACTGCCCCAGCACGGTTGTATTTTCTGCACCAAATACACTTGGAGTTAGCAATCAAGCGATAAAATTCGATGGTTCCAAGTATCTTACTATTGATCACCAAAATAGTTTTGATGTGAACGAAATTACTTTGGCGGCTTGGATAAATGTTGATCCTAGTATTTCGGATGGGTTTCATGCTATTTTAAGTAAAGAGAATAGTAAGAATGGTTTTGGTGGAGTCACTGGTGACGGTAGAAATTTCGATCACAATCGTGATTATAATCTCTATATAGTAAAAACCACCAGTGGTACCGAACAATATGTCAGCGGTTTGCATTTGTCGTCGCGAGTTTATTCGGACAACTATGCCACCAACAAAGCATCAACAGCGGTTTTTGATAACAGCGTAGTTAGTGCTAATTTTCCTACCAACGAATGGCATTTTATCGCCGTGACTGTCAATGCCGTACGACAAACCAGATATTATGTGGACGGAAAGTTGGTTGCGACAGTACATAACGGTGATGCCAATTTGAAAGCCGACCACAATTATCCGATTTTTATTGGCCGTGATGATATTAATTTTTTTAAGGGTGGTATGGATGAAGTTCAACTGTATAGTCGGGCACTTTCGGCTGGTGAAATCGATGATTTGTTCAAGAGCAAAAGCGCGGCCAACCGGTGCCAGCTTGAATCTCCGCCAACCGATAAATTAGTTTCCGGAACCAATGTCTGTGGAAACGGTATAGTGGAGCAAAATGAAATTTGTGATCAAGGCGCGCAAAACGGAGTACCATGCGACCCGGGTTACAATAAATCATGTACTTATTGTTCGGCAGATAAAAATGCCGGTAAGGATTGCAAAGAAGTTATTACTGTTAATGCCGCCGGATATTGCGGTGATGGTATAATAAATGGGAAAGAGCAGTGTGATTATCTGCCGGGTGGAAATTTTTATTCGGCGGTGGCGATGACTAGCACTGTTCAAACTATCAGTTTACCAGCTTACAGCGAAAAACAACCTGGAACTAATGGCTATCTTGTACAGTCTTGTACTACCGATAAAAATTTAACATTGAATTTAAATAGTAAAAATTATTGGCAATCAAATGTAAATAATCTGCTTTGGAAAGTTGGCAAGAAGAGCTGTTCGAGTGATTGCAGTTTTGTCGATGTGAGCAAGTGTGTGGCCTGTGGTTTGAGTGATGATGGTGTTACCTTGTCCGGATCTATTTTGAATATTTTGTATCCGCTTAATTTACAAAATACACTAATGGGTCAAAAAAAATCCGATGGTAGTATTGATAAAGGGGCGATTGACTTGTTATATTCTCCTGCTAATATTTCATCTCCACCGGAATATAATGTGGCCTATCAATATTTTGATCCGGCAGAAAATATGAGAAAATACGAGCTACACCCGTTCTCGACAAGCACAGCCAACAGTAAAGTTTCGGCAAAAATTAACAACAGTCCGATCTGTTACGACCAAAGTCAAGCTTATTCTTATCGCTTATCGTTGAATGGTGATCAATCAAAAGAACATCTTATCAGTTTACCGGCTACCGATTTGCCGGCTCCTTATCAGAATGATTTGATTTTATCACCGGTGATTCAGTCTGCGGCGCGACCCCATGACATTCGTATTGTGGTAAGTTGGGTTGGTGATCTGGGAGATTTTTATAGTGGTTTTATGATACCGGGCGCCAAAAATACATCTTTGGAAGGAGTGGGAATGACTATGAAATTAGGCTTAGATTATTTTAATCCGGTTAATAATATAACACAAACCTTTTCGAATAATCCATACAAGGGTGTATGGTATCATAAGACAGATAAAACCGATGATAAAAATTTAAATGAGGAATCTTTTACGATTTTTACTTTATCTGGATATTTCTCCACCAATGAGCCGATGGAAACTTCTGCTTATGCTTTTTATGTGCGTTCGACCAACGGCGATATTAGTAAATTTAAAAATACTGCTCATTTGAAAGTGGATGTATATGTGCCGGAAAATGATATCAATATTTCGGTTCTTCGACATTTTTCCCGACCAGTGGCGACTTACTATTTGTCTACTGCCAAAGCCTCCAATAATCCAGGTGCTGTTTATTGGCATGTGTTTAATGTATTGAGAACCGATTTGGCTGGCAATGGAAGTGTTCCTTCTAGTTTGAAAAATATTCTTCCGATCAATAGGATGCGTACCGATATTTTGATGCAGTATCCATAAATAAAACTTTATGAATAATAAAAAATATATTATAATAGCCTTGGTGGTTATTTTGGTGGGGGGTGTAGTGGCGATATTTTTATATAAAAATAAAACTAAAAATATTGTTTCAAATACCGTTCCTTTCGGTTCGGTATCGATTGTGAATAAACCGGAGGCTACCACCACCGCGATTGAAGATAAAAAAATTGAATCGGCATTGAATGTACTGAATGTCGCTTTGGAAAAAACCAAACAAACCGACCAAGATCTCGACGGTCTTTCCGATGAAGAAGAAAAAAAATTGGGTACTAACCCCTCTAATCCCGACACTGACAGTGATGGTTTGCTGGATAGTGATGAAGTTAACATTTTTCATACCAACCCGCTTAAAGCCGATACCGATACCGATGGTTTTAAAGATGGGGCGGAAGTGCGTAGCGGTTACAACCCGCTTGGTTCGGGAAAATTAAAATAATAATAATTTAAATATATGTTTGAAGACCAAACCAATAAAGCCAATCCGCCTGCCAATCTTCCTTCTGAACCGGATGATATATTTGCGGGTGTAGAAAAAGACGATAGTGTCAATCCGGCCACGGACATCGCTCAATCGACAAAGGCGCCGGATGCCATTGATGCCGGTCTATTAAAAAGAAAGGAACCAATCACACCAATAGTGGCGAGCGCATCGGCTCCTATGGCGGCTCCAGCGCTCTATGAGATGAAACAACCGGTTTTGGGAAAAATATTATTATTTGTTTTATTGGCGGCGCTTTTGGGTGGGATGGGTTTTGGTGTTTGGTATGTTTACGCGAAAATTATTAAAAAACCGGTTGTAATCAATAATGTCGTAGCGCCAGCGGTGATCGAGGTAAACAATATTGTGCCAAGTCCTGTCGTGGTGGCTACACCAACCGAAAAATTGCCGGAAGCTGAAGTGATTGCTACCACTACCGATGTTTCCGCTAAAATGAATAATGATAAAATTTTATTTGGACAAACAATCGATAGTGATAAAGATGGTTTGGATGATGTGCGAGAAAAAGAAATCGGTACTGATCCGTATAATGCCGATACTGATACCGATGGTTTGAGTGATGGAGATGAAGTGCTGATCTGGAAGACGAACCCGCTTAATGCCGATACCGATGGTGATAGTTTCAAAGACGGTGATGAAGTGCGTCATGGTTACAATCCACTTGGTCTGGGAAAACTTTTTAATGTACCAACCAGCGCCACCACCACTACCGCAACCAGTTCTTCTGCTACTTCCTCAAAATTGAATACTTTACCCGGTGTTAAACCAACTAAATAATTATGTTTGGGAAAAAAGCAGTGACGGTTGAATCTTTACCGGATATTAAAATCACCAAAATGCCGGATGATTTTTATGGTGGTAATAATCCAACGGTAAAATTTAAGACAGTGGAGCAAATTGTACAATCATCAGCAAAGGCTGATCCTGTTTTGTCAAAGGTGGATAAAAAAATGTTAGATAAACAAACAGCAATTGGGGCGGGACAGAAACTGCACCCAGTCAATTTGTTTACCAGTTGGAAATTTTTATTGATATCAGCTGTGGTTATTTTGATAGTTGGAGCGAGTATAGCCGGTATCTATTATTGGTGGCAGTACAAAAAGACAATGCCGGTTGTTGTAGAAATTCCAAAACCGGAAATAGTAGTGCCGATCACTACGCCGGAAGTAATTATACCGGAAACTCCAGTCACTACGACCGAACCGGTTGTGTCAGTTGTATCACCGGTGAACACCGAAGTCAAAATTGATTTTCCTTCAACTTTGTTGGGTGACAGTATTGATACCGACAAAGATAATATTTCAGATGTAGCCGAAGAGGTTTTTAACACCGATTCCAGCAATTCGGATAGTGATAGTGATACTTATCCCGATGGCCATGAGGTATTTTATCTCTATAACCCAGCTGGCAAAGAGCCGATGAAATTGGTCGACTCTGGTTTGATAAATGTTTTTACCAATCCATCTTTTTTGTATAAATTGTATTATCCCAAGAGTTGGGCGGTAGGTAATGTGGATATTACCAACAGAGATATTTTGTTTAGTACGATTACCGGCGAGAATATTGAAGTAAAAGTTTTGGATATGAGTCCAGATGAGACTTTTAACGATTGGTTCGCGCGCAATGCCGTTGGTGAACAGTTGTCCGATTACGCGCCTTATGAATCCGTTTTCAAAGAATCCGGTTTTGTGCGTAAAGATAATTTGGTTTATTTTTTCCCGAAAGGAAATAGTGTGTTCGTGATTGTTTACCATGTCACTAATTCCAGTGTAGTGAACTATCGCGTAGTGGCGCAAATGATGGCGCGTAGTTTTCAGTTTGGTAATGCCACAGAAATTCCGGCGCGCGCGGTAGAAGAAAATTTATCCAGCACTACCACTTCTGGTGTTGGTTCTGGTGTACCATTGTAATCGAATTCAATTGTCATTCCCACGAAAGCGGGAATCCAGCCGGCTAATAGATTCCCGCTTTCGTGGGAATGACATGTCAAATGTATGATCAAAATTAATTATAATTCAAACGTTAAAAATAAATATTCCGAAAAAGATTTACAAAAAATAGCCTTATTAGTATCCAAAAAAGAACCAAAAGTAAAAGGCGAAGTGGAAATAAATATTATTGGTAACAAAGAAATGATCGAATTAAACGGTTATTATCGTGGCAAAAAATGTCCGACCGATGTTTTGTCGTTTGCTTGGCAGGAAGATAAAAAAATAAAATCAAGTTTGCTGGGACAAATATATATATGTTTGCCGCAAATCAAACGCCAGGCCAAAGAATGGCAAGTCACTGAGGTGGAGGAATTGACGCGGATGCTTATTCATGGGCTACTGCATTTGGTCGGTTATGATCATATTCAAAAAACACCGGCCAAAAAAATGTTTAAAATTCAAGAGGGGATAATAAAAGATTGTGGTTATGTCAGCAAAAAATTTATTTAGAAGTTTTGTCAACGCTGGGCGCGGTCTTGAATATACTTTTAAACACGAACAAAATTTTCGAATACAAATTTTAGCCGGTATTTTGGTGCTATTGGCCGCTTTGATTTTTCCATTAAAAATTTGGGAAGTGATTTTGGTAATTTTGTTGTTGGTGGCGGTTTTGACGATGGAGTTGCTTAACACGGCGATGGAATATTTTACGGATCTTTTGAAACCACGCCTGCATCACTATGTGTTGGTGATAAAAGATATTATGGCGGCCGCGGTACTGGTAGCTTCTTTGGGCGCGCTGATTATTGGGCTAATAATTTTTTTACCCTACTTTATTCAATTGGTAAAATAGGGTATAATATAGTCTTGTTAAATTTCGCTTATGGGAAAATCAAAAAACAATTTAATTGCCGGGTTGGACATTGGTTCGAGTATGGTAAGAATGGCAGTTGGACAAATGGCTTACAAAGGTACCGACGACCTGTCACCAGACATTCAAATATTGGGAGCGGCGGAGGTGCCGGCCGAAGGTATGCACAAGGGGGCGATCAATAGCATTGAAGATGTGGTGTCTTCGGTTTCTTCTTGCTTGGAAAAAATGGAACGAACAGTAGGAATGCCAATTGACACCGTCTGGGTGGGTGTTTCTGGGTTGCATATTATTTCCCAAAATAGCAAAGGTGTCGTAGCTGTGGCCAAAGCGGATAGTGAGATCTCTGAAGCTGATGTTGATAGGTCGCTAGAAGCGGCCAGAGCTATTTCTACACCGTTAAATTATGAAGTCTTACATGTATTACCAAAGCGTTTTTCGGTTGATGGTCAGACTGGGATTAAAGATCCGGTAGGAATGACCGGTGTTCGTCTGGAAGTAGACGCACAGATTATTTTGGGTGCATCTGCCCAGATTAAAAATCTCACCAAGGCTATTTATCGATCTGGTTTAGAGATTGAGGACTTGGTTTTGTCTGTTTTGGCGACCAGTGAAGCGGCGCTTACCAATCGTCAAAAAGATTTGGGAGTGGTGATAGTGGATATAGGTTCTTCTACTACTAGTATGGCCGTCTATGAAGAAGGAGAAATAATTCATACCACCATTTTACCGATTGGCTCCGAACATATCACCAATGATCTTGCTCTTGGTTTGCGTACTTCTATCGAAGTGGCGGAGCGGATCAAGATTGAATATGGGGATTGTTTTTCCAATACTATTTCCAAAAAAGATGAAATTGACCTGTTTGAACTTGGGGCGGGAGAACATGAAATTGTTAAACGAAAATATTTAAGTGAAATTATTGAAGCGCGGGTAGAAGAAATAATGCAAAAAATTGATAATGAGTTAAGAAAAGTACAACGCAGTGGTATGTTGCCGGCTGGAGCAGTATTTACAGGTGGCGGCGCCAAATTGACTGGATTAGTGGAAGCCGGTAAAAAATATTTACGCTTGCCGTCAACATTGGGTTACCCTCTAAATTTTATTAGTGCGACAGACAAAATTAATGATCTTGGTTTTGTAAATGCGGTTGGTTTGGTAAAGTGGGGGAGTCTAATGGCAACTACACGGAGTATTAAAGGTAATGGTGTGCTAGGTGGAATAAAAAAGATCGGCAATTCGGCTGGTGCTTTAAAAGATTGGTTTAAAGCTTTGTTGCCTTAATTGTTCACATTGAACACAAACTTTGTTTCTTGACATACTGGCTGTCCTCGTATAAAATAAATAGCGAATAATCATCGCTATTTTTTAATTTAGTTAGCTTGAATACAAAAGTTATTCATAGTAATAAAACACCTTATGCCTCAAGTCAAACCGGAAATGGAAACCTTCGCTAAAATCAAAGTCGTAGGAGTAGGAGGGTCGGGCGGCTCAGCTGTAAATCGGATGGTCGCGGCCAAAATCCGGGGGGTGGATTTTATTGTTATGAATACGGATGTACAGGCATTGCATCACAATTCCGCGCCGCAAAAGTTACATATTGGCAAAAGTGTCACGCGTGGTTTGGGCGCCGGTATGGATCCGGAAGTTGGTCGTAAAGCGGCCGAAGAATCTCAGAATGAAATTCGCGAAATGCTCAAAGATAGCGATATGGTTTTTATCACTTGCGGTTTGGGCGGTGGTACCGGATCTGGCGCTAGTGCAGTCGTAGCCGAGGTAGCCAAAGAAGCCGGTGCGCTGACTGTCGCGGTGGTTACCAAGCCGTTTGGTTTTGAAGGTCCAAAACGTCGTGAGATTGCCGATACTGCTTGGGAAAAATTGGCTCGCAATGTCGATGCCATTATTACTATTCCCAATGATCGTATTTTACAAGTTATCGATAAAAAAACCTCAATGCTTGATGCATTTAAAATTGTGGATGATGTACTGCAACAAGGTGTTCAAGGAATTTCTGAAATTATTACCACACCATCACTTATCAATGTGGATTTTGCCGATGTAAAAACTATCATGCACGATACCGGTTCGGCTCTGATGGGTATCGGTACTGGCACCGGTGAAAATCGGGCGGTGGATGCGGCCAAAATGGCAATATCCAGCCCTTTATTGGAATTGTCTATTGACGGCGCTCATGGTATTTTGTTCACAATAACCGGTGGTCCTGATTTGGGAATGACCGAAGTGAGTGAAGCCGCCAAAATTATTACCAATTCAGCCGCCGAGGATGCAAGGGTTATATTTGGAGCAACGATTGACGAAAGTTTGGCTGGTAGTATTCGTATTACCGTGATTGCCAGTGGCTTCGACGATCGTCAAACAGGATTGTCGAACAATGATGAAGAAAATACTTCTTTCTTTGGTGCTAATAAATTTAGTAGTACCAGTTTTTTGCGCAAAGCTCAAAAAGAAGAAGAGGAAGAAGAAAAGAAATTTAAACAATTTACTCAGAAACCAATAGTTGCTACTCCCGTACAATCAACCAATAATAGTCCAATGTTCAAAGAAGAAGTACGCCCGGCGCCGGTAACTGTTCCAAAAACAAAAGCTGACGACGAACTGGAAATTCCGGCTTTCATTCGTAAGAAAATGGGAATTTAAACAGGCTTGTCATCCCCGCGAAAGCGGGAATCCAATTCTGTATAATTAATAGATTACCGCTTTCGCGGGAATGACATAAAAAACAACATCCCTCATAGGGATATTGTTTTTTATATAGGAAAATGCTACTATAAATGGCGTAAGTATAAAAATATATTATGCGCTGTCCGGTTTGTAATCACAAAAATACCAGTGTCGTCGATACCCGTCCGGCTGAAAATGATCTATCCATTCGCCGCCGCCGTGAATGTGATAAATGCCACTATCGATTTTCCACTATTGAGGAAATTGAGCTTTTGGATTTGATTGTGGTCAAGCGTGATGGTCGGCGTGAAGCCTATATGCGCGATAAGCTGGAAAATGGCATTCGTCGTTCGTTGACCAAGCGTCCATTCACCCAGGAAGATTTTCACAAATTATTGCACGCGGTCGAGCGGGATATTCAAAAAAAGAAAAAACATGAAATTAGTAGCAGTGAACTTGGAGAAATGGTGATGAAAAATTTGCGCACCTTTGATAAAGTAGCTTATATTCGTTTTGCCAGTATTTATCGTGATTTCAAAGATGTCAAAAATTTTGAAAGTGAATTAAAGCGTTTAAGTAAATAATAAAATTAAATAGTTTTTTTATGTTGTCATTTTGACCGAACCTCGTGGCGAGTGGAGAAATCTCTTAATATAAAATAAAATATGTTTAGACACAAATCTGTCACAGACATAGAAAATAAAAAAGACATTACAAAAGAACCAGACAAAAAACAGGATGTTGTAGTGGAAGATATTTCTGCCACCAGCCATGTGACCGTTTTAGAAAAAACCGAGCTGGAAACCATCAAAGAATTAGTGGAAAAAAATTTGAAATGGTCGCAGATAATTTATGAACAAAATCGTAAAATTAACAATAAGTTATTGTGGTCGGCCATTGCCGATTGGTTTAGAATTTTACTAATAGTGGTGTCTTTGATATTGGCGTTTTGGTTTTTGCCATCAATTTTTCGACAGTTTACATCTACTTATGGTAATTTAATTGG
Organism: Candidatus Magasanikiibacteriota bacterium; assembly: GCA_036172155.1. Taxonomy (GTDB): domain Bacteria; phylum Patescibacteriota; class Patescibacteriia; order Magasanikbacterales; family GWA2-37-8; genus CAIOJG01. The sequence continues at coordinate 27,683 of JAVHSM010000025.1, read as the reverse complement.
TGGTTTGTCTGGCACAAATAAGTCGTCTACGGGGCAGTTGTCCATACCAATAAATTCAATTGAACAAATAATAAAAACTTTGCCGCTTAGCCCGGCACAACAGGAACAGTTAAAAGCGATTATAAAATAATTTTATGCATAAACACACCAAGATTGTTGTTACTATTGGTCCCGCTTGTGAAAGTAAAGAAATTTTGAAACAGATGGTGCAAGCCGGTATGAATTGTGCTCGTCTCAATTTTTCTCACGGCAGTTATGATGAATTTACCAAAATTTATAATAATGTTCGCGAACTGGAAAAAGAATTGGACGAACCTATTATTGTTTTACAAGATTTACAAGGACCAAAAATTCGCATTGGCGAAATGCCGGAAGCGGGAGTAGAAATCGAGGATGACAAGGAAATAATTTTTAGCACTAAGATTAGTAAATATGTCGATGGTGAAATTCCTTTTTTTCATCCTGAACTGTATAATTTTTTGAAGCCAGGGGACAGATTACTTATTAACGACGGTCGTTGTGAAACCAAAATTGAAAAACTGGAAGATGGGAAAATATTTGCGAAAGTAATTGAAGGTGGCGTGCTTACTTCTCACAAAGGAGTGAACCTGCCAGATAGTGATATTTCTTTGTCTTCTTTGACTGCCAAGGATAAAGAAGACTTATTTTTTGGTGTGAAGATGGGAGTGGATATGGTTGCCATTTCATTTGTGAATCGCGCCGAGGATATTTTGGATACTCGATTTTTGATTAAAGAATATGAAACTAAATTAGGTTTGAAGGTGGAACACCCGATTCAGATTATTGCCAAGATTGAACGCCCACAGGCAGTGAAAAATATTGAATCAATTTTGGCCGCCGCCGATGGTGTGATGGTAGCGCGCGGTGATTTGGGTGTAGAAATTCGAGCGGCTGAAGTACCGATGGTGCAAAAAAGAATTATTGAAGAGGCCAACAAAATAGCCAAACCGGTAATTGTTGCCACGCAAATGCTCGACTCGATGACTTCTAGTCGTCGTCCGACGCGCGCAGAGGTGTCTGATGTGGCTAATGCGGTGATTGATCATGCGGATGCGGTGATGTTGTCCAACGAAACTTCGGTTGGTGAACATCCGGTGCTGGTGATAGAGACTATGGCGGATATTATTATGACCACCGAGAAATCTCACTACGATGATTTGGCCATGCCAAATTTGGCTGAAAAAAATCTTAGTTCGGAAAATGCTCTGACCAATTTATCGCGAGTATTGTCTGAAGAAATAAAAGCCAAAGCGATTTTGGTGGCGTCTATTTCTGGTGATACCGGCCGACTGATTAGTAGTGTGCGTCCCAATGTTCATATTGTGGTAGCCACCACCAGTGAGCGTGTTCAGCGTCAATTGAATTTATCTTGGGGTGTGCGTCCGTTTATTTTACACCCTTGTCGTTCGATTGAAGAACTGGTAGGAAATTCTATTAGCTATATCAAAAAAAGACATTTGGTGAAAGATGGAGAGAAGGTTGTGGTGATAGCGGGTGAGCCAGTGGGGGAAGCGGGGAAAATAAATTTGCTCGAGGTGCGCGAAGTGAAATAATAAAAAATAAAACCCGCTTAGTTATAAGCGGGTTTTATAATACTTTGATTTTTATTTTGTCGTGTCGCAGTGACGGATAACCTTTTCGCTTTTTTTGCCCGTGAGGGCAAAAGGATGAACCTCGGCTCATAACCCGCTCAAAGGTGATCCGTCACCGCTCCACTCTTATAGTTTAATCTATTTTAAAGTCTGGTAAAGAGGGAATTTTTTTGTCATTTCTTTTACACGATTTTTTATCTCAGCTAATTTTTCTTCTTTATCCCAATTAATAATTACTTCATCGATCCAGGCGGCGATCAGTTTCATTTCTTCTTCTTTCATTCCGCGCGTGGTCAAAGCAGGTGTGCCCAAGCGAATACCGGAAGGATCAAATGGCGAACGAGTGTCGTCGGGAATCATATTTTTGTTGACGGTGATACCGGCTTTGTCCAAAGCAATTTGTGCTTGTTTACCGCCAATGCCTTTCATGGTGACATCAATTAAAAGCAAATGGTTGTCGGTGCCGCCAAAACATAATTTGTATCCCAATTTATTAAACTCGGCTTCTAATATTTTTGCATTCTTTTTTATTTGCGCGGTGTATTCTTTAAATTCCGGCAAGAGCGCTTCTTTGAAAGCAATGGCTTTGGCCGCAATGTTGTTTTCATGAGGACCGCCTTGTAATCCAGGAAATACCGCTTTGTCGATATCCTTGGCAAATTTTTCTTTACACATAATCATACCGCCGCGTGGTCCACGTAGAGTTTTGTGAGTGGTGGTAGTGACTACATCGAAAATCGGCACAGGGTTGTTCATTTGGCCGCCAGCGATAAGACCGGCGATATGAGCAATGTCAGCCATAGTGATGGCGCCGACCTCATCGGCAATAGCTTTTATTTTTTCGTATTCTATTTCACGTGAATACGCACTGTATCCAACTAAAATAATTTTTGGTTTATGTTCTAGTGCCATGGCGCGTAAATTATCCAAATCAATTTTTCCTTCAGCGTTAGTTTTGTAACGAATAAAATTAAAAATTTTTGCCATGTAAGTAACCGGATGACCATGAGTCAAATGTCCACCGTGCGATAGGTCCATGCCAAGCACAGTGTCGCCAGGTTTTAATAAAGCAAAATACACCGCTACATTCGCCGGTGCACCAGAAAGTGGTTGGACATTCACATGTTCGGCACCAAATAATTGTTTGGCGCGGTCGATGGCGAGTTGTTCCACTTCGTCGATAAATTCACAACCGCCATAGTAGCGTTTGCCGACATAGCCCTCGGAATATTTGTTGGTTAAAACCGATCCCAATGCTTCCAATACCGCCGGTGACACAAAATTTTCCGATGGGATCATTTCTAATCCTTCTTCTTGGCGTTGTTGTTCTTTTTTTATACTGTTTAAAATATCGGGGTCGAATTCTTTGAGTGTATGGGTGTACATATTAAAATTATTTTGTATTTAGCAATATTTATATTACCATAGCCACCAAAACCTTGCAATTTCAATTATTTAAATTACGCACCATATAGGTGTTTTCCAATTTAAAACCCAATTTTTTATAATAAGCACGCACACCCACTCCGGAAATTACGGCTAGTTTTTTTATTTTGTTTTGTTTGCAAATTTTAAAAGCGGTTTGCATCAGTTTTTTGCCATAGCCGATATGTTGGCTGGCACCTTTTTCTTTTTCGGCAATTTCTACCGACTGCCCGTAGGTATGAAGTTCGCGAATAAAAGACGGATACACACCGTTGGCATCAATACGCAGACGACAAAAAGCCAAGACTGCGTCGCGTTTGGCATCTTCATAACTCAAAAAATATTCTTGTCCACCGCTGGATTCGTATTGGTCAATAAAAAATTTTACTTTTTCTTTTTTCCAATCTAGATTGATTTGGTGACCGACCTCACGACAGCGCAAACAATGACATTTTTTATTTTCTGCCGCCATTTCCGCTTGAATCACTTGGCGCAAATTGGTAATCATATTACCGGCTTTGATATGATGGCATGGAATATCGCGAATGAGGCGCGAGATGCGGGCATAACAAGGTACTTCGGTTTTGAATTGTTTGATTATTTTTATTAATTGTTTGTCGGAATATGGTTTGAATTTTCCGGCTTTTACCCATTCATACAGTTCGGTATTTTCTACCACTATGCATGGATAAATTTTGATCATGTCGGGACGAAAGCGTGGATCGGAAAAAATTTCTCGCAACATTTTTAAATCTTTGGTTGGTGTGCTGTATGGCAGTTGTGGCATCAAATGATAATCTACCTTGAAGCCATATTTTTTTAATAAAGTTGTCGCGTCTACTACGGCTTGGACGCCGTGCCCGCGTTTGGTTATTTCTAAAATTTTTTCATTGGTATGTTGCACCCCCATTTCAATACGAGTACAACCCATTTCACGCATAGCCAGAATAGTTTTTTCGTTGATAAAATCCGGACGAGTTTCCAAAGTTAAACCAATAATACGATGTTTGGCTTTTTCGTTTTTATTTTGGATTTTTACCATTTGTTTTCGCAATTCATCTAGAGTCATTTTTTCTGACATGGCACTTTTTCGGACACGATTACAGGCTTCAAAACAGCGAGCGATAAACCAATATTGATAGGTGATAGGATAAGAGTTCCAAGTACCGCCTTTGATAATTAATTCTACTTTGTCGGTTGGATGGCCATTTTGTTTCAGCGCTTCCAGACGACGCCAAGTTTGTTCATAAGGATCAAATTGCAAAGACAAAGCACGCGCCGCGGCCGGTTCATCGGAGATATAACTTTTGGGCATGCGCGCTTCGGTCGGGCAGTAGGTGCACTGGCCAGGGCAGGGAAACGGCTTGGTGAGTGCGGTTACAATCGTGACGCCAGACATAGTACGCACGGCACGGCGTTGGAGATTTTTTTCTAGTGGCAGGCTGGCTTTTATCTTGTTATTTTTTACCAATTTGTGGTATGCTTTGAGGAGTTGCGTAGAGGTGGGGATATAATCGGCTTTGGAGGTGCGCAAAATTCGGCGCTTGATGCTGTTGAGCGCTTCGGCGTCTTTGGGCTGTTTTTTGTAACAGTCTAGGATAATTTTTTCTTCTAGTGTTTGCATATGGATTCAAAAGCAATTATACATAAAATCCGCGAAGATTACAACCGGATAGCGGGGTTGTTTTCCGGTACTCGGTTTGATCTTTGGGATGAGCTAAAACAGTTTGAAAAGTTTGTTAAAGATGGACAAAATATTTTGGATTGGGGTTGTGGTAATGGACGACTACTATTTTTATTTAAAGATAAAAAAATTAAATATTTTGGGTTGGATCAAAGTGATGAGCTATTAAAAATTGCGCAAAAAAAATGGGAAGCAGAAGTAGTATCTGGCAAGGCAATTTTTTTTCTTACAGCTGAACAGGAAAAAGAATTTGAAGATAATTTTTTTGATCTTGCTTTTCTAATTGCATCATTTCACCATTTGCCAGATGAGGAAACGCGTTTGCATTTGCTAAATAAAATTTATAAAGAATTGAAATCACAAGGAAAAATAATCATGACGGTTTGGAATTTGGAATCCGATTGGGTAAAAAGTAAATTGCAAAAAGATTGGAAGAAAGCAGGGGATAATGATTATATAATTCCGTGGAAGAATAATAAAGGCGAAATTTTGACAGAGAGATATTATCACCACTTCACCGCTTATGAACTAAAAAATTTACTGGAAAAATCTGGTTTCAAAAAAATAGAACTTTTTTACGATGATATTAAAAATAATATCGATAGTCGAGGTGGAAGAAATTTGATTGCAATTGCAGAAAAATAATTTTATAATCAAAAATAAAACAGCGCAAGCGCTGTTTTATTTTTGATATTTTTTTTAAATTTTCACTTCCAATCCATCCAAAGCGCCCATAATTCTTTCAATGTCGTCTTTGGTGGCCATATTTGTTTCTATCCTCTCTAGGCGTTCGGTATGGTCGGCCGCAGTGCGTGCCAATAGATCTATTTGTCCAGTATGTTCATCAATCGTCTTAGACATACTTTCTAATTTTTTAATAATTTCCTCTATAAAATTATTGTTAAATGTTATTAATATTAGTATATAAAATTCTAGGAATTTAGTCAATAATAATACATAATAATAAAAAAACACGTCAATAATATAATTGACGTGTTTTAAGTTTAAAGCTTTTTAAATCACACTGTCATTTTTTTACAGTGTGATTAAACCCGCACGGTTTTCAGACGCGCTGTTTTTATTTTTTCAGCGAGCGAATAAACTTCCAGAGTTTGTTGACTTAGACTATTCCAATTGAAATTCTTTTTTGCCAAGGCCTTGTTTTTTATCCCAGATTCAACAGTCATCTCTTCATTTTTCATTAGAGTAACAATTTTTTCAGACAAAGAAACAATACTGGCATTGCGAAATAAGAAATTTGTATCGGTTATTAGTTCTTGGTGTTCTGGTATATCCGATAGCAGCACCGGTTTACCATAAGCCATTGCTTGTAAAACCGTGATTGGCATACCTTCATTTTCCGACGGGTTCACATACAGCGCACAGTTGGAATATATTTCTTCCAATACTTGTCCATGCAACCAGCCGGTAAAAATAATACTTTTATCACCACGGGCAATATATTGTAATTCTTTTACATAATCATCGGTAAAAGTACTACCGCCCACAATCACCAATTTTTTATCTTTCAGTAATTCAGGATATTGTTGGCGAGCCATTTGCCAAGCTTCCAATAAATAATGTACGCCTTTGTGACGCACCAAACGAGATGCCATTAAAATATACTGATTTGGTTTGAGATCAAATTTTTCCAATAAATTTTCTCCGATATTTTTGGAAACATTAACACCGTTGGGAATGTAGCTAATTTTTTTGCCATATTCATTCAAACAATAACTTTGAATAGTTTTGGACACGGCAATAGTTTGGTGGGGGAATGTGCAAGCGGCTTTTTCTCCGAGCCACAACATCAGGCGCGCAAAATATCCCCACTTTTGGTGATAGCGATCAATACAGTGAAAGGTAACAATTATTTTGGTTTTTGGAGATAATAGACGTGGAATAAAAGACAACAGAGCTGGCCCAACACCGTGATAGTGAATAATGTCGTATTTTTGAAAAATGGCGTGAATGGTGGAAGTAAAAGTGTTCACAATCGCATCCAAATGTTTGGTATGGATAGTTGGAGTATGGACGATTTTTACACCGTGATAATTTTTCAAAGCGGTCGGTGTGTACCAAGCGCGGGCGTACACCAAAACATCGTGGCCTTGTTTGGTCAGTTCGCGCGACAAATCTTCTACATGACGTTCCACGCCGCCGTAGATTGCCGGAATTCCTTTTTGTCCGATCATAGCAATCCGCATAATTTGGCTTGGATTAAATAAAATCCAACTGGCTACAATAGCACAAAATGGTGATTTTGTCAATGGCAGTGGTGAAAAGCTCTTGAATTAGTTGATTTTGGCTAGGTCAAGCCACAAAAATATGTTATACTAAGGATGTTATTTTATGATAAAAATTTCCAATCACAATTTTTGGAGAATCGCTAGTTTGACACTAGGTATAATTTTTATAGTGATTTTGTTTTGGATAATTAAATTTGAAAATTTATTTTCAACTTTGTCTGTCCAAGCAGTGCCGGGTATTACCGCTAGTGTTGAACCGGCAGTACCAATACCTCGTATAAAATCCGAAACCAAAATAGTCAAAGGGATTTATCTCACCGCCAGCTCGGCTAGCAATTCCAAAAAAATAGATGAAATAATAAAACTGATTGATCAGACTGAGCTCAATGCAGTGGTGATAGATATAAAAGATTATACCGGTTTTATTTTATATGACAGTCAAATATCCGAAGTAAAAAATTTAAAAACCAAACGCGTCGTTTTAAAAAATATTCCCGAGTTGATAAAAAAATTACACGACCATAATATTTATGTGATCGCGAGGCAAACGGTTTTTCAAGATCCGATTTTGGCGCAAAAAAAACCGGAGTGGGCGATTAAAAATAAAAATGGTGGAGTTTGGCGAGATCGAAAAGGTTTGGCTTGGGTTAATAGCACGAATCAATCCGTATGGAAATACAATATCGCTATTGCCAAAGAAGTTGCCAGTCTGGGTTTTGATGAATTGAATTTTGATTATGTGCGTTTTCCCACCGATGGCAATATGATCAGTGCGGTGATCCCCAGTTCCAAAGAACGCAATTCCGCAATGGCCAAATTTTTTAGTTTTTTATCTGAGCAGTTGAAAGATAAACCGGTTTATATTTCGGTTGATTTTTTTGGGTTGGTGATGGAAGATCATTCTGGTATGTCTATTGGACAGACGATTGCCGGTGCTGTCGACAAAGTAGATTATATTTCGCCGATGATGTATCCGTCGCATTATGCCAAAGGTCATTTGGGTATGTCCAATCCCGCGTCCAATCCCGGTAAGGTGATAGATTATGGGATGAAAATTGGTACGCCTTTGTTTAAAGATAAAAAAGCGATCGTAAGACCATGGTTGCAAGCCTTTAATATTGGAGTGGTGTATGATGCCAAAAATATTCGTGCCCAAATCGATATGGTAGAAAAATATCCCAATGCCGGTTGGCTATTGTGGAACGCGGCGAATCGTTATACGACGGCCGGTTTGAAATAAGATAAAAAAGTTTAATGTGGATAACCCTGTTGACAGGTCAAAGATATTTTGAGAGTATTAATATATTATGCAAAGTAATCACACTAACAATTTGTGGATCATTTTGAAGAGCATCGACAAATGCGTCGATCCTCGTTATATTTGGTTAAAGGGTAGTTATCTAAATGCGTAAAAAATAAACGCAAAAAAATAACACCCTAAACCATTATGGAATAGGGTGTTTTTGTATGTAGGTGGTTCTTTACATTTTAGAGTAGCGTGCAAAAATAGCCGGTTGTTAAAAGCGGGGGAAGATTATCTAAAAATATTTTGGATAATGTTTCCCCGTCCTTGGCACCGCGCTAAGAAGGTGGGGAGATTCAGAATCATTTCTCTTTGGAGAAGGAGATATTATGCAATTGGAATGTAGCGCCTCAGGTGGTCCGGAAGGCATTGAACCCAAGCCGATGATTACGCCCATTGAAGTGCAGTCTGTCGGCGAGGAGGTGCCCCTGCAATTCAATCGTATCTACGAGGTGGCCGTGTTTCAGAATTCCAAGCAATCGCGCTTGGCGATGCGCCAACTCCCGTTCAGCCTGCAGGAGCGTGCTCGCAACGATCGTAGGGTCCAACGGCTGGAGTGGTTGGCTTCCCGTCCGCAACGCCAATCAGAAAAGGATCAGGCTCGCGCCTATGGACAGCGCGCGATGTATCGCCTCAACCATCTCACGGTTGGTGGTTAGTGGGTGGTTAGTGATTGGAATAAGCAACAGACCTCTGGGGTTGGTAGTTGCGCGCTACTCTCCATGTCCAGTATTTATTTTTATTAAAGTAACTATTGGACATGGTAAATATTAAAACATCTCGATTAGATCGGGATGTTTTTTTGTGATATAATAATTTAAATAGATTCCCGTTTTTAAAACCGGTCGAATGACTGGTCACGGGAATGACATTTTTATGTGGTTAATTCTTTCTATCACTGGCTATGCCGTTTTGGCGGTGGTCGGCATCATGGATAAATTTTTATTATCGCAAGCCAAACTGCCGACGGCTTTATATACTTTTTATTCCACCATTTTTGTTTTACCAGTATTATTGTTGGTGCCGTTTGGTGTGAAATTTTTACATTCTGGTTTTGATTGGTCGCTCGCTTTGGTTTCCGGCGTTACTTTTGCTTTGGCAATGTGGACGATGTTTGTCGGTTTTGAAAAAAGTGAAATTAGTCATATTGGCCCGCTCATTGGCGCGGCTACGCCATTGTTTGTTTTGTTGTTTAGTTATTTATTTTTATCTGAAATTTTGACCGGTCGTGAATTGTGGGCAGTGGGATTGCTGATCTTTGGCTCATTGATTGTATCTTTTGAAAAAAGTAAAAAACATTCTGGCTGGCATGTTGGCATGCTGTGGGGTGTGTTGTCGGGATTGTTGTTTGCTGTTTCGCATGTTAGTGTAAAATATTTGTATTCTCAGTACGGATTTTTGAGTGGGTTTGTATGGACACGCGCGGCGATTGGATTGGTCGGGGTGTTTTTATTTTTGCATCCGGCGGTTTATCGGGCTATTTTTCATATTTCAATTTGGGATAGAATAAAAAATAAATTCCGCCTTCGTCAAAGCTACGGCGAGACAAAACAAAATAATTTAATATTAGTTGGTACGGATAAAATTTTAGGCGTGGTCGGAGTTGTGCTGATTCAATACGCTATCGCTATCGGCAGTGTTTCCTTGGTCAATGCCTTGGGCGGATTGCAATACGGATTTTTGATTATTTTAGTTTTGTTGCTCAGTAAATTTTGGCCAAAAAAATTCAAAGAAGATTATGCGACCGGAGAAATTTTGCAAGAATTATTGTCGGTGGTGATAATAGTGTTCGGTTTAATTTTGTTAGTATAATATGCGCGGACTGAAAATAATTTTTATAGTTTTGGGAATATTTTTTTTGATAGGAATAAATTTTTGGTATCTATCTACTTTAAAAAATGAAAATATTATTTGGGGAGCGTCGTTTAGTCCCGAATACACCCGTTATCTTGGTTTGGATGTGAAAGAAACTTACAAAATAATTTTGGATGATTGGAAATTTCGCTATCTGCGTCTGACGGCGCGCTGGGATAGTATTGAATCGCAAAAAGGCAAATTTGATTTTACCGAACTGGATTATCTGATGAGCGAAGCAGGCAAGCGTAATGTAAAAGTAATATTGGCCTTGGGACAAAAAACACCACGCTGGCCGGAATGTAATGTGCCAGACTGGTCGGAAAAATTATCCGATGCCGAATATTTTTCCGCCCTAAATAATTTTTTGACTAATGTCACACAACGCTACGCTAATAATCCGACTCTGGAAATATGGCAGGTGGAAAATGAACCGTTTTTGGCTTTTGGAAAAACTTGTCGCCAGTTGGATTCGGCAAAATTGCAAACAGAAATCACTACTGTAAAAAACTTGGATAAAAATCATCCGGTGTTGGTGACCGATAGTGGCGAATTAAGTTGGTGGAGTAAAACCGCCAAAGCGGGGGATTTATTTGGCACCACCGTTTATCGCATTGTCTGGAATAAAGATATCGGATATTTTGCCTATAATTGGTTGCCGGCCTCGGCTTATCGGGCACGGGCGTCTTGGTATGGACGCGATCTGAAACAAACTTATGTAGCTGAATTGCAGGCCGAGCCGTGGGTAGCGGACCATACTATTTCTGATAACAATGTGGACGAACAATTTAAATCAATGGATTTGGATCGCATCAAAAATAATATGGATTTCGCCAAACAGACCGGTTTTTCTCGTGCCTATTTGTGGGGAGTGGAGTGGTGGTATTGGCTCAAAGTGCACGGTTATCCGGATGTTTATGATTACGCCAAAAATTTGTCAAAATAATTTTTGGCATTTGACCATTGACTAAATATATTTTTTTAGGTATATTATGGCTATTCTTTTGGGCAGCTAGCTCAGTTGGTTAGAGCACCTCGTTTACACCGAGGGGGTCAGAGGTTCGAATCCTCTGCTGCCCACCAAAATTTGACCTCAATTTTTACTAGTCTCGATACTGTCGAGGCTTTTTGTTTTTGTAATTTTATGATAAAATAAAGTCACTTTAAAATATTTTTTATGTTAAAAGAAGAAGTGGTAGTTTTGCATCAAGGTGTTTACAAAAATCCGGTTGGCATCAACAACGCCGTGTTTATGATCACCGGTATGATGATTGGTGCCGGAATTTTGGGGATTCCGTATGTAGTGGCGCAAGTCGGTCTTTGGATTGGTCTGGCTTATATTTTAGTTTTGGGGGCGGTAATGTTATGTTTGAATTTGATGATCGGCGAAATTATTGTTCGCACCAAAGACAGTTTTCAACTGCCGGGGTTGGCTGGAAAATATTTGGGAGGTTGGGCAAAAATTTTGATGTCGGTGCTGACTATATTTGGCGGGCTCGGGGCATTGTTGGCTTATTTAGTAGGCGAGGGTGAATCACTGACCGGTATTTTTGGCGGTGCGCCGGTTTGGTGGACGGTAGTATTTTGGACGGGTGGCAGTGTTTTGATTTGGCGCGGATTACAAACCGTGAAAGTCGTGGAAAAAGTATTAAGTGTTTTAGTCATTAGTATTATTTTGGGTTTATCATTTGCTTTTTTACCGCATGTGCAAGTGGTAAATTTTGGTTATTTTGATTGGAGTAAAATTTTTCTGCCTTATGGTGTGATTTTATTTTCTCTGAGTGCTTCACCAGCTATCGCGGAGGCGCATGCGCTATTACCGGGAAGCCAGAGACATTTTAGAAAGGCTTTGATTATCGGTTCTTTGATTCCGGTTTTTGTTTATGTTGTTTTTGCTATGGCGGTGGTTGGAGTAATGGGAAAAGAAACGACCGAGATCGCCACACTTGGTTTGGGGCGTCAGTTTGGATCGGTAGTCAGAATTTTGGTCAATATCTTCGCGATTTTTGCTATGGGAACCGGTTTTATGGGGTTGGGGATATCTCTGAAACAGAGTTTGATCTGGGATTGGAAAGTATCACCATTTTTGGCTACTTTGTTAGTTATTTCCGCTCCGTTGACATTTTTTATGGCTGGTTGGCGCAATTTTGTGGAAATTTTGGGTGTGGTAGGTGGCTTATTTTTGGGTGTGGAGGCGTTGTTGATGATATTAATTTATTGGAAAGCTAAAAAAACCGGTGATGTATTGGTGGATCGTTATAATTTGCCTTTTGCCGGTTTATTGACAGTTTTGGTTTTTGTGGTGTTTACAATTGTTACCACAGTTAGTATAATAAAGTTTATACAGTTTTGACGGTGTTAGTTGTTGCTATGTGTATGGTCGGTTACTTATCAACAACTTCCTTCCGTCAGCTGTTATTGCGAACCCGCCACACGGCGGGTGAAGCAATCCCATGGGATCGCCACGGCCTTTGGCCTCGTGATGACTTTTAAATATATATTATTATTTTATGTCAAATAATTTTGTTTTTACATCTGAATCGGTGACCGAAGGTCATCCGGATAAAATCTGTGATCAAATTTCCGATGCGGTGTTGGATAAATTGATCGGCCAAGATCCAAAATCTCGCGTTGCTGTCGAATGTTTTACAACTACCGGTTTGGTAATTGTCGGTGGTGAAGTCAGTACCAAAGGTTATGCCGATGTACAGCAAATCGTGCGTGGTGTTCTAACGGATATTGGTTATACCGATCCCGCTTTTGGAATTGATGGTGAACACGCCGGTGTACTCGTGTCTATTCATGAACAATCTCCGGATATCGCTCAGGGGGTGGATCAAAAAGCGGCAGAAGAACAGGGAGCGGGTGATCAAGGTTTGATGTTTGGTTATGCTTGTAATGAAACCGAAGAATTGATGCCTTTGCCGATTTTTTTGGCACACAAATTGGCCAAGCGTTTGGCCGAAGTACGCAAGAGTGGAGAAATTCCATATTTGCGTCCCGATGGCAAATCTCAGGTGGCTGTCGAATATGTTGACGGCAAACCAACTCGTTTACAAAATGTAGTAATTTCCACTCAACATCATGACAGCGCGACCAACGAACAGATTCGTGCCGATGTTACCGAAAAAGTGATCAAGCCAATCTGCGGAAAATATATGGATGATAAAACCGATTTGTTTATCAATATGACTGGTCGTTTTGTTATTGGTGGTCCGCAAGGTGATACCGGTTTGACTGGTCGTAAAATTATTGTTGATACTTATGGTGGCATAGGGCGTCATGGTGGCGGTTGTTTTTCCGGCAAGGATCCAAGTAAGGTGGATCGCTCCGGTGCTTATATGGCACGCTATGTAGCCAAGAACATCGTGGCGGCTGGTCTAGCGGAACGCTGTGAGGTGCAGGTGGCCTATGTGATTGGTCGCGCTGAACCGACCAGTATCCGTGTGGATAGTTTTGGTACCGGAAAAGTCGGTGATGAAAAATTGGAAGTGGCAGTCAAAACCGTGTTTGATTTCCGTCCTGGCAAAATTATTGAACAATTGGATTTATTAAAACCAATTTTTCGCGCCACGGCTGCGTATGGACATTTTGGACGCAATGAGTTTCCATGGGAGAAAACAGATAAAGTATCTGAATTAAAAACAGCGGCGGGGGTATAAAATTCTTTGCACAATAATTATCAAAAATAAAACACCCCTACGGGTGTTTTATTTTTTCTGATGAAAGCGGGGGTCTTTTTTTTAGATGGGGCTGTCGCCAAATGTCATCCTGAGTGGAGCGAAGGATCCCTTAGCGAATAACATAAGGGATTCTTCATGGAATTTATACTCGCGAAAGCGGGTATTCAGAATGACAATTGAACGATTTTTGTTATTTGGTGACAGTGTTTAGATAGTGAATTTTTTAGATTCCCGCTTTCGCGGGAATGACAGTTGAATTTACTTTTTACTTCCTTTATCGCTGGCCGGTAAAATATTATTGATTACTGATTTGTTTAAATCAAATTGTTTGCCGGTGATTTTATCGGTGGCGGTGAATTTGAGATTTTTTAACAAGTCAATATTTTTATTGATTTGATCAGAAGTAGGGGAAACGGCAACTTCAAAATATAATCCGGTTTGACTGTTGGGAGGAAGTTCGCGATAGTTCCAATTCACAGAGTGATTATCAGCGTTAAAATTTAAACTTGGACCAATAGAAACGCTTTGTTTGCCGGTAAAGTTCACTCCTGCTGGTAGAACAGCTGTAAAAGACGCATCGCGCACTGGATTAGTGGTGTTTTTCACTTGTATAAAGATCCAGTACTTAGTAGTTTCACCTACTTGTGGTGGTAATGGGCCGCGTCCTAGTTGATCGCCTTCGTTGGAATAATATCTGGCTTCGGATGATAAATTTAGTTCGGTGGTCAAAGGAATGATGACGGCGTCACTGTTTGTATAAAACTTTTGTCCATCTGCACCTTTTACCTCGGCTTCAAATGATGATTTTATTTCTAAATTGGCATTCTCAATGTTACCTAAGTTAAAGGTAGGAAGTAAATATATTTTGAAATCAAATTGATCGGTGTCTTGTGGTTGGGCTTTAGTCAGGGCGGTGCGTTGCGATTCGGTAATGAGAAGATTGTTTCCGTCAATTTTGAAACCATTTTCTTGGGCGGTAGTTTGGATATCTACCACACCAGTAGTGAAAGATAAGCGTATAGTGGCTTTGTGTAATTCGTATTGGCCGTTGTTTTTCCAGTTTATAGTGGCGTTAATAATTTGTTTTGGTTGTGTATACGCAGGAGCATCTTTTAATTCGGCTTTCAGAAAAACATTGGGAGAAAATGTGCTAATAGTCGTGCGATTGTTTAATACTTTAATTGGTTGGTTGTTGATACTAGCAATAGCGATGACGGTTAAGTCGTATTTTCCTGATTTGTTTGGTATCACAATTTCACCGGTGATCAATTTTTCACCATTTTTCTCCAAGGTAATATTTTGTATGTCCGTGTCTTTTGTACCGTTTATTTTTCCTGGGAAATCCAATTCAAAATTTAAATTCTTGAGTTGTGTATCGGATGTGTTGACTATTTTATAAACAAAGGGCACATGCGCGTTGGCAAATGAAGTGGTAGAAATTTCCAGTGAAGATTTTAAAACACTATCTGATAAATTCAACAAAAATGATCCAAATTTTTGTTCGCGTGAGTTTGAATTTTCTGGTAGGTAAGAGAGTAGGGCAGTAATTTTTTCATCCATTTTTGGTTCTACCCAGAGATGACCATATACTTCTGTCTGACCGCTGGCGCCTGGAAGTAAGTTTTTGAGATCAAAGGTAGAATCGATTCCAAAAGTAGAAGTGGGAGTGAATGTGCGATCAACAACAAAACCGCTAGGAAAATGAATGGCCAAAATAGAATCACGCAAATTGTGTTTACTGCGATTTTTGTAATCCACAGTAATTTTTATTTCTTCGCCGCTTTTGATACGATTATTGCCCAAAGATATTTTTAAATCAATTTGATCGGTCAGGCCAGGGTTCCAAAAAAATAAAAAAATTGAACTGGCAAATAGCGCTAAAGCCAACGCTAATAATAGTAAATCAAATACAAATAATTTTTTCGCATGACGATATACACCATGGTAACGGGTGTGATAATGGTGCTGGAATAAATTATAAATTGGTTTAAACATAAATGGCTTTTAATTTATATAGCCATTTGTAAATTTCCTTTTATCTTAACAATATCTTTTTCGCATTTTTCTATCTTGTCGTCCTGTTGCAGATTTTTGTCAGTGTGTATTCTGGAGTTTGCATTTACAACCATTAGCTCTTGGAGAGTTTTGTCTGCCGTAATTGTCAGCATATCAATGGCAATTTTAAGTTTGTTTATATCACTTTTGACATCCTTTATTTCACCCTTGACTTCCTTAATATCATCTTTTGTGGCGGATTTTTCTATCAAAACATCGAGCATTGTTTTATGCTCGTCTAACTGTTTACTGTGTTCGTCAAGTTTTTTATCAACCACATCAAATTTTTTATCAACCACATCAAACCTCTCGTCAATTGCA
>JAVHSM010000025.1:0-11396 GCA_036172155.1 Candidatus Magasanikiibacteriota bacterium | reverse complement strand
TCGTGACTATCTAATTTTATTAAAATTTTGTCTTCCTCCATATTATTTGAGTTATTTATTATATTTTTATATTACTCTAAAAGTTGTCGCTGGTCAATAACTAAAAATATAAAAACCCGATCGTTTTAATCGGGTTTTAAGTAGGTGGTGGAAGGCTGGTTGGAGTCGAATTCGTTTTCATTATTTGGTTCGTTTTTCGGTTCGGTTTTTTTTGTGATTGATTTCGGGTTGGGGGAGTATAGAGGGTTTTTTATTTTCCATTTTTCCACAAATTGTCCGATACCTTTGTTGGCCAATTTATTTTTTACAGTTGTGTGGTGTTGTGACCACTTAACCAAACTTTCAAAGTTGACCTTGTAACGACCGGCTACTATAACATAGGTAATTTCTTGAGCAGAAATTGCCCGACGGATAGTTTGCGAATTTACTCCAAACAGTCTAGCCGCCTCAGAAACTGAAACCCGGATCATTTCTTTGGGTTTTGATTCGTTTGTAGATAGTGGTTTTTTTTGTTCTTCCATAGATTTGTATAGACTAGTGTATACAAATTACACTATTTTTGACTTTTTGTCAAGGGATAATCTTGTTTTTTAGTCGATTTTTTGCTATTCTGACATATCTGTTAAATAAACCGATTTTACAAAATTTGTATACACTAGTCTATACAAACAGTAGAACAAGCAATGAATAATAAATTTTTTAACATTGAACAAGCGAGGTACAATTTGTAGGCGAATTTTGCGTCGCTGACTCTGTTGTTTGAGGAGCGACGAAGCTCCGAGTTCAGAGTCAGAGCAAAATGAGTCACAAATTATCTGAGCGGTTCACAGTTAAAAAATTTATTATTCATTGTTTGTGGTTATGTTGTAGTAATAGTCTACATATACACATTTGACCCCCGCCAGTTTTTTTGCTATCATACGCACTATCGCTTTTGGCAGACCAGACTATGTTAGGTGGCAAGTGTAACACTTTTAATTTTCTTTCGTCTTCTATAATGTCAAATGTGATTAAAGAGAAACTCCTTCTCTACAAGATTTACACCAAGAAGGACACTCAAGCTTACGCTGAACTCTACGACCTATATGTAAAACGAATATACCGCTTCGTTTTTTTTAAGGTAGGCAGTCACGAGAATGCCGAGGATGTGACCTCAGAAGTATTTTTGAAAACTTGGCAATATCTGATCGGTGGTTCTGACGCAGTATCCGAAGTAAAAAGTTTCAGCGGTTTGCTCTATCGCATCGCGCGCAACAGTATTATAGATTTTTATCGGGCGCGTGCCAATAAGAATGAAACACCATTAAATGAAGATACCGATGTGAGCGACAGTGGACGCTGGTATGGAGAGCTGGGAAATAAATTGGAGACGGAAAAAATCATTTTGACGATAAAAAAATTAAAACAAGAATATCAGGAAGTTTTGACTTTGAAGTATGTAGATGAGCTGGAAATAAAAGAGATCGCCGAAATCACCGGTAAGGGGCAGATTGCGGTGCGAGTTACAATGCATCGCGCTTTAAAAAAATTAAAAGAGATTTTAGAGAGATAGTAATTGTTATCCCGAGTGAAATCGAGGGATCCCTCCGCTCGTTGCGAAACTCGGTCGGGATGACAGAAATTATAAGATTCCCGCTTTCGCGGGAATGATAAAATATGTCGCAAAATATCATTGCACAACTCAAAGAGCTCAAACACGGGGAAGTCAAGCCTCGACAAGAGTGGTTGGAAAACAACCGCGCGCTTTTGCTATCCCAAATAAAAAACACCGTGAATGAGCAAGATCAAAAAATTAATTTGGATAATGTCTGGAATACACTTTCATTGTTTATGCCGCGCATGGTGGTGTTCAATGTGATGCGTCCTTTGACAGTATTGTTGGTGGTGACAATAGTAGCGACCAGTGGTTGGGTGGCCAGTGTGGATGCATCCTATAATGCCTTACCTGGTGATTGGTTGTATCCAGCCAAACGCGCCGCCGAAAAAACTCAGGTGGCAGTCGCTTCGATGGTCGGAATGAAAAGTACCGAGACCAAACTGCATTCCGAATTTGCCAAACGCAGGGCTAGTGAGACCAAACAAATCGTGGCTAGCAACGATCCAAAAAAGCAAGAAAAAGTAAAAGCAGTAATGAGTGATTTAAAAAATGAAATTAGTAATGTTAATCAAAATTTGGATGAAATAAAAATCGCTTCGGCCGGCAATGCAGTTTCTGCCGATGTGGTCAAAGATGTAAAACAAGATACCGATCAAGTAAAAAATACTTTGCAAGAAGTGAAAACTACATTATTAATTACTTCCAATCAAGCTGATTCAACTTCTACCAAAGAAGTAGCCCAATCGGTCAATGAAGTCAAAGATTTGGCCAAAGATGTTAGTGCCAAAGCCGCTGAAGTGATTGTTACGAAACATTTGGAAGGGGACAAGAGCGTCACTACTGAAGAAGTCAAAAAAGAACTAAATACGACTTTGCAATCGGCCACCACCGACGCACAGCAATCCAAACAAAGTGTCGCCGGCGCTCAGGCTGTAGTTACTGCCGCTAAGATAGAAGCCAAAGATTTGTCCGACAAACCGGCTAGCAATAGTACTACCACTGCTCTATTAAATCAAAAAATATCCGAAGTATCCACCGCTACCAATAATGCCGCCACTCAAAATAAAATTGCGACCGACAATGTCGATAAAAAAGTCAACGAAGCAGTGGATGCTCTGAATAAGGGCGACCTATCAAAAGTGATGGAAAAGGTGAACGAAGCCAACACCGCCACCAAAGAAGCCGAAAAAATTTCCGATAAGATGGTTAGCGATGTGCAAAAGCTTGTACCAGTGGCTCCGGTAATTGTTGTGACTGAACTAAATAAAAGTGTAGCGGATGTAAAAGATATAAAAGTAATTATTGATACCACTTCGCCAACAGCGGTACCATCAATCAAAGTGATTGTTCCGAACCAGATTGAAATTAAAAAATAATTACTTGTCATTCCGAGCGGCTAAAAGGAGTCGAGGAATCCCTTGATAAAATAAGAGATTCCTCGACTTCGCTCGGAATGACAGTGAAAGAAAATTTTTCTTTCCCGAAAGTCGTTTGTCATCGCGAGGCCAAAGGCCGTGGCGATCCCATGGGATTGCTTCTCCCGACTTGGTCGGGACTCGTAATGACGAGCATTATCGGGAGAGAGAAAACAACAAATCAAGTTTTGCTCAAGGTCGAGGGTCCGTAAGGACTTACAAAACTTTTGTACATCCCGATTTAATCGGGATAAATTCCATTGCGTTTGACCGGTGCTTCGGCATCGCGCGCAAAACAATGGGATTCTATTAATTATAATTATGAACAATTTATTAAAATTAGGTAAGAAGATTTTCACTGTTGGCGTTGTTGCCACCACTATCTTCTGGTCTTTGGGTGTTGCCGCTTTGATACCAGCCGTAGCTAACGCAGCTACTGCAGTAGATTGCGCTACTCTCGTAGCTGGTGATATGGTAAAAGTAGATGGCAAAGCTGCTATCTGGGCTGTAAATGCTGATAAGACAAGATCTTATTTCCCAAACGGAGATATCTACAAATCTTGGACATCAAACAATGTCTATACCTTTAAGACCGTTTCTGGTGATTGCATGGCTTCATTGCAAGCAGTCGGAGCAATTTTTGCTCGCCCAGGTACTTTCTTGGTAAAAGAATCCGCAACTGACAAATTGTATGTCACATTGCCTGGAAACAAATTGGCTGAAATTTCAGCTGATGCCGCCAAAGCTTTGTATGGAGCAAGTTATGCTACTACACCAGCTAAAGGTGGTCGTTTATTGACCATGGATGATGCTACTTGGGTAAATTACTCCAAGCTCACTATGGGTACCAAAGTAACTGAGGTTGTTCCAACCGTAGGTTCTATGGTAAGCAATGCTGGCAAATACTATGTAGTAGATGCCAACAAAACATTGCGTGAAGTTACAGCTACTGGTTTGACTGCAAATAGCTTCCAAACCAAATTTGCTTTTGCTTTATCCGATGTTACTGGTTATGTCATGGGTACAGCAGTTACAGCTCAGGATGCTGTATTGTCTGACCGCACACAGGGTGCTGTAGGGACAGGTGTAGTTATTACTACTCCTTCCACTACTATCCCAGTTGGTGCTTTGACTCTTAGCTTATCTGCCGATACTCCAGCTGGCACTACATTGCCTTTAGGAGCTACCAATGTTGATGTATTGAAACTCAATGCAGTAAACGCTGGTGCTACTGATGCAATCTTGGATGAAGTTATCATCAAGAGAAGTGGTGTTGGTGCAGTTACTGGTTTGACCGCTTACTTATACGACGGCAACGCTCGTGTTGGTACAGGTAAAACTTTTGCTTCTGATACCAACGAAGCAGTGTTTAGTGCTTTGAACAAGACTGTTAAGGCTGGTGCTACTTTGAAATTATCTGTTCGTTTACAGGTTGGTGCTACCGCTACTACTGGTAATCATGCTCTTACTGTTTCCTCAGCCAAATTGGCTTCTGGTACAGTTAGTGGTGCTTTCCCATTGGTTGGTAGTACTTTCAGTGTGAACTCCGGTATTACTGCCGGATCTGTTACCATCGCTGGTAATGGTACATTGTCTGCCCCAGTGGTCGGCGATGTTGGTGCTTCAGTTGCTCAATTCAAATTGACTGCTGGTACCGAAGATATGGATTTGAATAGCTTTACCTTGAAACAAGATGGTACTTTGAGTACTGACTTGTTGAGCAACTTTGCTCTTTATCAGGGATCTACCAAAGTAGATGCTACTGTCGCTGTCAATAGTCGTTTAGTTACCTTCACTTTGACTTCTCCTTTGAGAATTCTTAATGGGGCTAACAAGATTTTTGTGGTGAAAGCCGATGTAGCAGCTGCATCTGATGCCGCTAAAACAATCGTGTTCTTCATGGACAATGACAATGATTTGAAAGCTGTTGGCGCATCTTATGGTTACGGCGTCTCTTTGAATCGTACTGCTTATGATGCCGCCGCATCCCAAGAAGGCCAAACATTGACCTTGCTTGGTGGTGGTGTAACCATTTCCAACAAGAGTTTGGCTGCTCATGACGCCAAAGTTGATTCAACCGAAGTAGAATTGGGCAAAGTGGCTATCTTAGCTAAGTCAGATACTGTAGAAATACAGAAAATGACTTTGACTATTGCTACTACCAAAGTTGCTTCCACTTCCGCCAATACCGGTGATTGGGGTTTGTATCATGATGTGAACGATGACGCCACTATGGATTCTGGCGATACCATATTACTCCGCAATATTAAATTGAAAGATATAGATACCGGTAGAACTATTGGTTCGGCTAAGGCCATTACCGATTGTGCTACTATCACTGCCTCGGCTGGCGATGTAGATATCGCTTTGACTTGTACCTATACCGACTACTTCACTGTAGCCAAAGGTACAACCAAAAATGTAGCTGTGGTCGCTGATATCAATTCAGCTCAGATTTCCGGTGTTATTTATACCGCTACTCTTGATTTTTCAAGTGCTTCGGTATTTACCATCAAAGATTCCAAAGATGTAACTGTCACTGATATTGTCCCAGCTTCGGCAATTGCCAGTAACGCTGTTACTACTCGTTCTAGTGCTTTGACTTTGTCTCGTGCTACTACTCCTGAATCTCGCACTGTGGTGAAGGGCTCTACAACCGATGCTTTGGGTATTATTGCTACCGCTGGCGCTGGTACAGGCAATGATGTAAAATTAAGTGCTTTGACATTGAGTGTTTATGTTGATGCTGCTCTTACAACTAATGCCATTGACGGAACTTTTGCTGATTCTGTAGAAAATACAGTTAATGCAAATGAATTGGTTACTGAAGTTAATTTGTATGTAGGTGATACCAAGATTGCCGGTCCAGCTTCAGTTGATTCTGATGGTAATGTTATATTTACTTCCAGCAAATTTGTTGGTGGTTACTATACCATTCCAGCTGGTTCTACCAAGACTATAGTGGCTCGCGCTACTGTATCTGGTAATGCTCCATATGGTACTGGTGCAAATGCACCTGATGCTTTTGCGTTCACCTTTGCTGCTGGTGATGTTACTGTTGAAGATGGTACAGGTACTACCTTTACCCCAACCGTAACTGGTACCAATATCAATGGCACAACTTCTCCAAGTGTAGCTATTACAGTTTCTGCCGGTGGTACAATTACCACTGCGGCTGATACTGGTAAGCCATTGGCCAAAGTATTGCTTGCCAATGCTACTGAACAAGAAGTTCATCGCATTAAATTGACTGCTACCAAAGAGACATTTACAGTTGATAAATTGGCTGTAGGTGTAAGTTCTGCCGCTTCAACTTATGATAATGTACAATATCTAAAATTGTACGATACCAATGGTGTAGCTTTGTCTGAGGCTGTTGGTCTAGATGCCAATGGTACATCTACATTTAGTGGTTTGAATATCCAGGTTCCTGTAGCTGGCGCTACTGTGGTAGTAAAAGCTATGTTGAACCCAGTCGGTGAACGTACTACTGCTGCTGTTGCTACTGCCGGTATCGGTTCTGATACTGGTGATACTCTCACTTTTGCTTTGGACACTGTTTCCAGTGATTTCCATGCACAAGGTGGATCAGGAACTGTAGATACTGCTGCTGATGCAGCTGTTAGCAACTCTTATCAGGTTGTGAAAACTGCCCCAGTTATTGCTGTGTTAAGCTTGCCAAGTACTGTCTTGACAGCTGATACAGTGACTCTCTTCAAATTCTCGGTTACTGCCGATGCAAATGAAGATGTCACTTTGGCTCGTGTTACTCCATATGTCACATTCAGTGATTCCGATGGTGGCAATGAGTTGAAGATCACAGCCGGAACTGTCAAGATTTATGATATGGCCGCTCCTTCTACTGTTATCGGCACTTCAGCCGTTACAACAGTTTCGACAACTGGCGCATATGCGATCAACTTGACTTCTTCCACTCTGCCAACTATTGCCAAGGGCACTACCAAGACTTTCGAAGTACGCGGTGATGTTACTGGTGTTGAAACTAGTGATAGTATTAGTGTGAAGATGGTTCAGGATGCCTCAGCTTTGTCTGATGCTACAGTAGCAACAGGTGATAACGCAACTGTACAATATACAGTTAATAACTTTGTCTGGTCAGATAATGGCGCAGATACTGATGGATTCACTTCAACTGAGTGGATGAACAGTTTCTTGTTGCCAGGTTGGGATTCAAATTCTAAGACTGTATCCAAATCTTAATTGATTTGATACTTCAAAGGATTAGACCCAACAGGTTCCAAACCCACCCTCATCTCGGGGGTGGGTTTTGGTATCACACAAATAGTTTGTCATTCCCGCGAAAGCGGGAATCTTGTCCACAGTCTATTGTTGGCGGAGGAAATGAAGAGGTGTATAATAGGTATGCGTTTCTGTTTTTTATTAAAAATGATAAAAAAATGAAATACGATGAGCTAGAAAATGCCTTGTTTAAGCAAAAACCTGTTTTTAACGCCAAAGATATAAAATTGGCTGGATTTAAGGTTTTTCCGTATCAGTTTAACTATTGGATTAAAGAAGGAAAAATCAGAAAGCTGGCCAATGGTTTTTATACTTTTACCAAAGCTGAAGTCAAAACCGAGCATATAGCCAATCTGTTGCGTCAACCTTCATATGTGTCCCTGCAGTATGCTTTGTATTATTACAATTTGATAGTGGATATCCCTTTTCATATTACTTCTGTCACTACCAAAAATACCAGAAAGGTAAAAGTGGGCGATGCAATTTATTTTTATCAGCAGGTAAAGCCGTCACTGTTTAATGGTTTTACGGTGGTCGAAAATAAAGGAAAGTTGCCTGGGCAATCGTTTTTGATTGCTACTCCCGAAAAAGCATTGGTTGATTTGTTTTATCTGAATCCGACACGACTCAAAGTCGAGAGTGATTTTGACGAAGCGCGTTTTCATGAAGATGAAATGAAGAAAAAAATCGATTGGCGCGGAGTTTTTGATATAGCCGCATTGTATAAAAATAAAAATTTAGAAAAAAGATTATACGATTTTAAAAATTATATTTTTTCTCGTTGATTATGATGAATTTGGAACAGATTCTTTTGTTTTCTCAGGAAACCGGTTTACCACACGGTCGAGAGAGGCAAGCATTGGCAGAATATTTGCAGTGTGTGATTTTGCAAATAATCGCCAATAGTGATTTGGTGGATAAAATGAGTTTCAGCGGCGGCACTAGCTTGCGGTTTTTTTATGGTTTGCCGAGATTTTCGGAAGATTTGGATTTTGACAATTTTGGTTTGTCAGAAGATGACTTTGCCAAACTGATAGAAGTGGTGACGAAAAATTTGGTGGAACAAGGTTTTTCGGTAGAGTGCAGTGTAAAAATAAAAGGCGCTTATCATTGTTATGTTCGATTCAGTAACTTATTGTTTGACAATAAATTATCAGCGCATGCCGACGAAAAGATTTTGGTCAAAATCGATACTGTCGCGCAAGATTTTCCCGTTAAGATAGAAAAAAAGTTTTTTAATCGCTATGGTATTGTAGAGGAGATGAATATCAGTAGTTTGGATATTTTGATGGCGCAGAAAAGCTTGGCGATCTTAGGCAGAAAAACTTCAAAAGGGAGAGATTTTTTTGACTTTACTTTTTTGGATGGTTTGACCAAACCAAATTTGGCGTATTTGGAACACAAAGCCGGCATCAAGACGATGGCGGAGCTCAAAGAGCGTTTGTTGGTGCGATGCAACGAAGTGGATTTCAAAGAAATGGTGCGCGATGTAGAGCCGTTTTTGTTTAATCACGATGATGTGGTGCGGATTGCCAAATTCCCGCAGTATATCGCGGGATGGGTGGTGTAGTAGTTGAAAATTATTTGTTTTAGGGTATAATATTGTGTAGACTTGTCATTCCCGCAAAAGCGGGAATGACACTGTACTTAACTTAATGACATAAAATATAGTATGAAGCAAAATATAGAACAGGTGATCAAATGGCTCATTTATGCGACTTTTTTTATACCGCTTTTGGTCTTGCCGAGTTCGTATATTTTTCCGTTTATTGTGCCGAAGATTGTTTATCTGCGTTCTTTGATTGAGGTAATGATTTTTGCTTATATTACACTTTTGGTTATAAATTGGCAGGAATATAAGCCAAAGTTTAGCTATATCAATATTGCAATATTTTTATTTTTATTAAGTTTTGCGATTTCTACTTTTGTAGGTACCGATGCTTATCATAGTTTTTGGGATAATCATGAGCGTATGCTTGGATTATTTACTTTGCTACATTATGTATTTTTTTATTATATTGCCCAGGTGGTTTTCAAAGATTGGAAAGATTGGAAATGGGCGGGGCGAGTATTTTTGTTAGGCGGATTTTTGGTGATGTTTATTGGGTGGTTACAAACCCAAAATCCGGATTTGCTCTTGAATCAGGGGGCGACGCGTGTGGCTAGTACATTGGGAAATTCTATTTATGTTGGTAACTATGGATTGTTTTTGACTTGTTTGGCTTCGCTGTTATTTATTCGTGAAAAAAATAATTTGTGGAAATGGTTTTATGTGATTGCCGGTCTGTTTGGTTTTATGGGGATGTTTTGGAGTGGGACGCGTGGGTCGATGTTGGGGTTGATAGCTGGTGTGGCGTTTGCGTTGATTGTATATATTGTGGTGTTAAAAAATCATCCGAAGATAAGATTTAGTTTATTGAGTCTGGCTATTTTGGGAGTAGTGGGTATTTCTTTATTATATAATTTTAGACAAACTGATTTTGTAAAAAATTTACCGGCGATTGGGCGCACCATAAATACTTCATTAGCAGATGTTGAAGGTAGTCCGCGTTGGATTGCTTGGCAAATAGGTTTGCAAAGTTGGAAAGAAAAACCAATTTTTGGTTGGGGGCCAAATAATTATTTTTATGCTTTTAATGAACATTATCAGTCCAAATCTTTGGAATTTGGTTATGGTGAAACTTGGTTTGATAATGCGCATAATATTTTAGTAAATACTTTGGCAGTACAAGGGGCGTTTGGTTTGTTTACCTACCTAGTTTTATATGGGGTAATAATTGTAGTCTTGATAATAGCTTGTCGCGCCAAAAAAATTGATTCTCATTTTATGACTATTGGTGGTGCTTTTGTTGTGGCACATTTTGTGAGTGTCATTACGGTTTTTGAAGATCCAACCTCATATATTTATTTGATGTTTTGGTTTGGGATGGTGAATAGTATGTCATTGCGAGCGGAGTCCCCGCTACGCGAGGATAAACTCCGCGTAGCCAATGTCATTCCCGTGAAAACGGGAATCAAAAAGGTTGCACAAAATATTCAAGACAAAAAAATAGGCACTGGTGCACTGGCAAGCATGGTAATAGTTTGTTTTATAATAATTTTTATTTTTAATATTCAACCATCACGCGCCAACCAAAAAACTCTTGATGCTATTCGTACACTGTCGCAAGATCCAGTGGTTGGAATTGGTATTACCAAGGAGGTGCTGGCTTTTACTTCTCCCCATATCGATGATATTCGCAGTGATATCAGCAGAACAATCAACAGTGCGTTGTCTGGTAGTTGGCAAAAAATAGGCAAGGATAAATCCAATGAATTATTGTCGTTGGTAACTGAAAATTTAGAAAAGAATTTAATTTTGCATCCACTGGATGTTCGCAACCAGCTTACTTTGGCACAAATGTATCAGCAACAGGCAATGATAAATAACAATGGTACATATTTGATAAAATCAGAGAATGTATTGACAGATGCGCTAAGTAAATCGCCCAAAAGACAGCAAATTATTTATGGTTTAGCCGGAGTCAAGATACAGTTGGGCAAAAATCAGGAAGCAGTAAAATTGGTTGAGCAAGCATTGACCGATGATTCGAAAATACCAGAGACATACTGGCGTTTGGCGTATGCGTACAAATATGCCAATCAAAATGATAAGGTAAAAGAAATTATTGATCTGGCGAAAAAAAATAATATACATTTTAGCGACCAAGAACAAAGTATGGTGAATCAGTTGGTACCGACTCCAACTGTGAATAATTTAAAAAAGAAATAAAAAAGTATTGTCATTCCGACCGAGTCTCGCGACGAGCGGAGGAATCTCTTAAAAACATTTACATATATGAAAAAAGCACTTATCACCGGCATCACCGGCCAAGACGGTTCTTATTTGGCGGATTTGTTATTAGAAAAAGGTTATCAAGTTCACGGTATCATTCGTCGTTCTAGTAGTTTTAATACTTCTCGGTTGGAGCATATTTACCAAGATCCTCACGACGCCGATAGAAAATTATTTTTGCATTATGGCGATTTGAGTGATGGCAGTAATTTGAACCGCATTTTGGACAAAGTTGAGCCGGATGAAATATATAATTTGGGTGCGCAAAGTCATGTACGCACGAGTTTTG
>JAVHSM010000024.1:32158-48004 GCA_036172155.1 Candidatus Magasanikiibacteriota bacterium | reverse complement strand
GGCCATTCATTTCTAGGGCGATAGCTTCAAGTTCATCTCCCAAAGCGGTAAGCTCAATCTCCCCCACACCAGCTTCTGTACCTTCGGCGGAGAGTTTATGATAAAGCGCAGCCGCTTCAGCCGTTAATCTGTTTACTAATTCGTTGGATGCCGCTTCTTCTTGGGCAATAGATTCAGGAGACAAAACAGATGGTCGTTCTTTATTATCCACAACATCGACACCTTTTTCGACTGCCTCAATTCCACTTTTATCTTTTCCATATTCTCCAGCCATACAATACTATTTAATAGCTTTTATTTTTTTATATACTTCGGTTATTTTTTTATCATTAATCATTTTGTGCATTTTAGCAAAAACTTTATCCTGACGATTTTTTAATTTTTCAATTTTTTTTTCAAAATCAACTTTTAACTTTAAAAATTGTTTTGCGACTGAAATATCTTTTTTAATCATACGCTTAATAATGTATACTTTATTAAAAGTATACACCCAATAAGACTATTTTGTCGAATTAAACCTATTATTTCTGACAATTCGGACAATAATGCGTCCCCCGCCCTGCATGTTTTTTCTTCAAAATAATACTTTTACAACGCTTGCATTTTTCACCGTTGCGTCCGTAAACATTTAAAAAATTTATGTGACTACCGGTATGCCCGTCACTATCAACATAATTATTAAAAGTAGTACCACGATTGGCTATCGCTACTTTCAAAATGTCTTCAATACATTTATATAATTTTTTTATTTCCAAAGCAGTCAAACTATTGACTTTTCTGGTCGGCAAAATTTTAGCACCAAAACAAGCTTCGTCGGCATAAATATTTCCAATCCCAGAAATTAATTTTTGATTCAAAAGTAAAGCCTTAATATTGGTTTGGCGTTTTTTAAATAATTTTTGAAATGCCTCCAAAGTATAATCCGGAGCCAAAGGTTCAATTCCAAAATTATTTGTTACTATCTTTTCTTTTTCTTCTTTAGATACTAGTTTTAAATATCCAAAGCGGCGAAGATCATTAAAAAACAGTTGGCCACCATCGCCAAAAGAAAAAATCACGCGAGTGAATTTGTTCGGCACTGTCGTGTCCATTGCTGTTTGGCTATGTCCACCGGCCAGAAGTTGTTTTTTATGACGAAAAATAAGTTGACCGGTCATTCTGAGATGAACCAACATATAGCCATATTTATCAGCTTTATTCAAAGCAAACATCAGCAATTTCCCTCGCCTTTCAATATGACTAAAATTATTATCAACCAAAACTTTCAAAAAATCCGAAGATTTATTATGCACACTTTTGCCAGCCAAAATCTCAATGCCTTTAATTTTATTTTTGGTAATCTTTTTTTCCAAATCATGTCGTATGGTCTCGACTTCTGGTAATTCAGGCATAATCTTAATATTGAATTAAAAAGAGGCCGTAGACATATCGTTTGAGCGGGTTATGAGCCGAGGCTCATCCTTTTGACCTCGCGGTCAAAAAAAGCGAAAACGATGTGTCTCCAGCCGATGCTATAAATATTACATTTTCATTTTACTCGCCACCCGTTCAATCGCCTTCACAAAAGCCGCTGTCCTCATCGACACATTATATTTTTCTTTTGTCTCCCACACTTCATTGAAAGCCGTTACCATCATCGGTTTTAATTTAGCGAATACTTCCGCTTCACTCCATTTGAGATTTTTTACATTCTGCTCCCATTCAAAACAGCTTACCGTCACACCACCGGCATTGGACAATACATCAGGTACCACAATGATATTGCGCTGTGCCAAAATTTCATCGGCTTCCGGAGTAGTCGGGCCGTTGGCCATTTCTACCACCACTTTGGCTTTAATGTTGGCAACATTTTCAATGGTAATCTGATTCTCCATAGCAGACGGTACCAAAATATCTACCGGCAATTCGAACAACTCTGCATTGGATACATTTTGTACTCCGTCAATTCCCGACAAGCTTCCAGTTTTTTCTTTATGAGCAAAAATTGTATTCAAATCCAAACCAGTTTCATTATATATACCGCCTTTACTATCGCTCAGCGCCACAATTTTAAAACCATCGGCACTAAGTAATTTGGCCATAAAACCTCCGACATTACCAATACCCTGAATTGCGACCTTGGTTTCGCTAGGCTGTAAATTTAATTTTTTCATGAGTTCACGCACCACATAGACACCACCTTGCGCGGTCGCTGTTTCACGCCCCTCGCTACCACCGTCGGCAATCGCTTTGCCAGTTATCACCCCTGGATCGGCATGACCCAATAATTTTTCAAATTCATCACGCATCCAACCCATAATTTGTGGGGTAGTGTACATATCTGGAGCTGGAACATCCTTGTCCGATCCAATTTCTCTCCAGATTTTCTGAATATAACCACGAGACAATCTTTCCAGTTCTCCAATCGATAGCTTTTTAGAATCAACAATAACACCACCTTTACCTCCACCCATTGGAATATTTACGGTCGCACATTTTACCATCATCCAAAAAGATAAAGCGCGTACTTCGTCTAGTGAAACATTTTCATGGTAACGAATACCGCCTTTGTATGGTCCCAAAGCATTATTATAATGAGATCTAAAACCGGTAAAAACTTTTACATCACCACTGTCCATTTTTACTGGAATTGAAACAGTCAACACACGATCCGGCTGTTTCAAAATTTCATGGATATTATTATCCAAATTCATGGTTTTAGCCGCTTTTTCCAGCTGAGCCATGGCGTTTTCAAAAGGATTCTGGTTGTTCATAATATATAAGTTATAAATAATATAAATTAATTTAATCAAGGGATTCCTCTACTCGTGCGAACTCGGTCGGAATGACATATATAACGCCTATTAATAATACAACAAAAATTATCCCCAGTCAAAAATATACTAATACGGTATTATACAGTATAATTGCAGGATAATTAACTATTTTTTATGTGCTACAACCCGACTGTATCTTTGACTACTGCGATTATCGAATGGACCCTAGGGATTATTATTCCATGGAAATATTCAAGAAATCGAGTGTGTTATTTTTCCAGTGCTTTGATGTTTTTTTTGGGACTATACCAATTTACTGAATTCATGTTTTGCAAAACCAACCAAACCGATCTGTGGATACGCATTGGCTTCATCGCATATAGCGTCTTGCCGTCTATTGGTCTGCACACCACCTTATATTATTTCAAAATAAAATTTAATATTTTCTGGTTATATATTATTCCGGCTATATATATAATCGGCGCGGCTTTAGTTTCCAACTTTGTGGTAGATGGACAATGCCATGATATTTTTGTGACTGCCCGTAATCTTTTCAACAATGTCGACTCACCGTTGGCTTCTATCAGATTTGGAATTTATGCCGCCTATTATTTTTGTTTTATTTTAATTGCTTGTCTTATCTGTATCCGCGCCTATATGAAAGAAACCAACAACAAAAAACAAAAGGTGATTCTGGCTTTTCCGACAGCGGTTTTTTTGATGTCTTTTCCTACTTTTATTTTAATCGTAATATTTCCGGCTTTAAACATTCAATTTCCGTCTATACTCTGCCATTTTGGGCTATTATTAGCTTTGATGATTTTTATTGGAGCCAGATGGGATCATGAATTAAATACAAAGGCGCTGTCACCAAATGTCATCCTGATCCGCCAAAGGCACAGAAAGATCCCTTAGTGACTAACACAAGAGATTCTTCATGGAATTTATACTCGCGAAAGCGGGTATTCAGAATGACAATTGAACGGTTTTTATTATTTGGCAATAGTACCATAAAATAAACACTATTATTTTAACAAATAAAATAAAAAAGCGCAGTTAGCAATTACTACCTGCGCTTTTTTATTATTTATAACTTATTTGAAATTATTTTTTAATCGCCTTGGTCACTTTCTTCATTTTCTTGGCAGTTTCCTCTACCGCTTTGGCCACCGCTTCTTTGGCGCTTTTATTTATTTTTTCAGAGCCGGTGTCCATCCACTCGTTGGTTTTCTTGCTAATCACTTTTTGGATCAAGCCAGAGGCGCCGCTGGTAATTAAAGTCATCAATCCGGACATATGTTCCACTTTTCCGCGGATATAATTTATTGCCTCGGTCAATGCTTGCAAGCGTACTCGAAATTCTTCGATAATTTTGTTAGCGTTGCGCAACAATCTCATCAAATAATAAAACATCCAACACAAGAAAAAAGTTACCCACAAAACACAAAATGAAATGACTAAAAATAAAATATCTCTGGAATTGGTAAACATATTTCCCTCTTTTAAAAATTACCAATATATTATACCACAAAAATAGAAAATTAAAAACTAATCAATTCGGTTAATTTGGCAAATTTGGCAATTTATAACGCATGCCTGCGCTGTCGGCTATATCAACTATGTTCTGATCTTTGAATGATACCGCATGGTTTAAATCGTTTACTATATCCAAAATCCGTTTAGCGGTTTCTTTATCTGGTTCAGAACTTCTATCGCTGTGTAAAATTATATGGAGATCTTTATTTAGTTTTCTTAATTTTGTCTTATCAGCATTACTTATTTTACCATTAGATTTAGTGTTTTCTATAATCAACTGAACAGTTTCAAGCGCCTGATTTTTACCATACAAAGCACTATTTCCTTTATTATCTTTGACATTATTATACAAAGCACTGAATTTAATTTGAACATTATCAATAACTTCTGTCACCTTTTTTTCAGGAAGAAATTTACCCAAATCAGCCACTTGAGCTTTGGCAATTTCCAAACCAATGTTTGCTTGTTTAGTAACAAAAACTTTAAGCGGACCATCCGTCTGCAATGCTATAGATACTAAAACTTTTTGATAAATTGTTTCGGCTTCTTTGGCTTGATTAGAAAATTTTTCAGCATCTTCTTCTTTTAAATCAACACCCAGTGAGGATTTTAACGAACCATCAACTTTACTTACCAAATACCAAGCATCAATCATTTGAGATGAATATTTCCCCCCCGCTCTTATAGCTAGATCATGTTCACTTACCAAATCGTCCACTTGTGGAACATGAGAAAAATGAATCGGTTCTGTTTTTGCATCTTCGTGCTCTAAACCATCGTTGGAAAAAGGCTCCGACAACAAACTATCTGCTGATTTCAAATGTTGCATTTCTTTCCAGATTGTATGTTTAACATTAAACAATAATTCGTCTTCGGCCGAAGAAAATTCACCATCAACAGCCGGACGCACTTCTATTTCATCATATACTTTTTTCAATTTTTCATAAGCTATATCCGCTTCACCTACACTATTATACAATTGACCAAACACATGATCTATTCCTTTTGTGCCCAAAAATTTATTAGCTTCTGCTTGAACTTTTTTTTGCGCGACTTCAAGCGAATTGCCATTGTCCACATTACCATCTTTTATTTTTGGTATTGCATCACCTGTTCTCCCCATCTTTTTAATTTTGTATGATTGGCCAGAAGTTGAATCTTTTGCAACTACAGGTGTCACCACCACCAGATCCAACTGCCCAAACCCACCATTTTTTTTATTTATTTGGTTTATTTTTTGTCTTTTTTCTCCCAATTCATGCCATATATTTCCACCTTTTTTAACAGTCATTTCAAGTTCTTCGTCCCCATTTACAGTAATAAACAATTTCGTACCAACCGGTACATTAAGGCCTTTTTCAGTGGTAGGGATAGAGCCATTTGCTTTCATTTCAATATAGATATGATTCAAAATTTGATGTCGCCAGTCGGTAAAGTTTTTTACGCTATCGGATTCAGCTGTGGTCAAAGAAAAAACTTCACGACTGCCAATAACTTCAGTTGACGCTCCTGGAAGATAAACCGGCTCTACAGAAACTCTATAACCAGATACGCTAGATGGAAAATTTTGTGAGTCTTCGATAACACCATTTGCGTCTGAATCGTTGGCACCGTGACCAGCATCAAAAGACGCCCCAGATGAAGATCTAAAACTATCTGCCGCTGAAACCTTGCTAACAACTTGACCGGCACAACTAGCCAGCACTGTTGCTAACACTGCCAACGCCACAGTTGCTTCTCCCAATGAAACTTCTCCTTCTAATTTTTTAGACAGGTCATGAAGATTGTCCATTATAACATGTTGATTTTCCAATATTTTTCCAGAAACTTGAAATTCCTTTAAAAGAGTTTCTGATTCTAAACAGATTTGATCTTTAACTTTGTCCATCTCTTGTTTCAGAGCCGCCTTTCTACCACTGATTGTTGCCCATACTCCCATTTCTCCCAAAGCTTTTATCTGAATAGAAAAAATATTTTTTAACTGTTCCATTTCTTTTAAAATACCAGCTATCTGTTTTTCTGCTTGTTCACCACTAAATCCACCTTCGGTCAATTTACCGGTTAACTGCAATGGACGAGAATCTTTACCGCGCAATAAAGCGCCAACTTGTTTTTTGTCGTCACTGTCACCAGCTTTTTTGCCTGGCTTATAAAATCTGTCGATGGATAATTCTTCCAAATCAGCCACCCGTTTTGCTTCTGCTTCTTTTGCTTTTAAAATAGCGGCTTTTTCACTGGCTATATCTAGTGTACCTTGTTCAAAATTAGCATCACGCAAAGTTTTCCATTTATCATAATCCTCATGGGTTTTGAAAGTGATAGGCTCGTCAGTCTTTTTACTAGCACGAACATCGGCCATTATTTTATCAAACAAAATTTCAGCTTGATCTTTCTCAGCCACGCTTTCTTTTTTACGACCTTCTGGCAAACGACTGATTCCTTGTTCTTTTTTCATATTAAAAATATTATGGCAAATTATTTGATTTTATTATAACACATATAATATTTACAAACACTATCTAATCTCCGCGCCAAATTCTTTTTCAATTACCATTTTTACTTTTTGGATTAACAAATCCACTTCAATAGCGGTCAAAGTACGGTTATCATCAAAAAAAATCAAACGATAAGCCATACTTTTATATCCTTCACCGATGTTATTTCCTTCGTATACATCAAACAATTCTACCTGTTTCAATAATTCACTACTTTTTTTGATTGTTTGTAAAATTTGTTCATGGCTAATTGTTTTTTTAACCAAAAAGGCTAGATCCCGAATAACTTCCGGATATTGTGAAGCCGGTTCGTAGTCTGACTCACTTTTATTTTTTTTCAACAACTCACAAATTTCAGATAAATTTAATTGCAAAACTCCCACTCTCTGCTCTACTCCTAAATTTTGAGATATAAGTGGATTGATTTCACAAATAACACCAACTGTTTTTCCAAACACAGAAACCAAACCTAAACGAGTCGGATGTTCCCATGGTAAAACTTTGTCTGCTGGCAAAATTTCAAATTTTACTTTTAGATCCGAAAAAATATTTTCTAATGTTCGTCTAGCTTGCCAATATGGCACTTCATTTTTTTTGGCCACGCACATAGCGGCCACCCAAGTATCTTGCCGTGGCAACAAACTATCTCCGTTGGTATCAACACGCACCCCACTTTGCTCAATAGAAAAAACTTTACCAATTTCAAAATTTTTTACTTCCGGATAATTTTCAATATTATTTTTTATATTTTCAAATAAATTTGGCAACAAATTGCGGCGCAAATATGGGCGTTCTTTTGACAGCGGATTATCTAATTCCAAATATTTTTTCAAACTATCGCCCATTTTTAAAACCTGCGATTCACTAACAAAAGAATAATTGTAAACTTCGCTATACCCCAATTCTTTGACCAATGTCTGGGCGATATTTCTTTCCAAATCTCTTAAAATATTTTTTGGTGGTGGTTGAATAGGAAAAACCGGTAACGAGGAAACAATATTATTGAAACCATAAAAACGCGCCACCTCTTCCACTATATCTTCGGCGATAGACACATCCTTGGCCGCACGCCATGTTGGAATTTTTACCAACAAAATATCTTTTTTAACTTTTACCTCAAAACCCAAATGTTCCAAAATATTCAAAATATCTTTTTGTGGTATGGCCACGCCCAATTTTTTCTCAAAAATGTTGGCTGGCATTTCTATCGGTCCGACCGACAAAGAAAAATTCTTTTCGTCTATTACTTTACTCACCACCTTGGCCTCCGGACAACATTCCAACACCAATTCTACCGCTTTTTGCAAAGCCACTTCACATATATTAGGATCTAGACTTTTTTCAAAACGCATAGACGAATCAGTGCGTAGACTCAAACGAGTTGATGTCTGGCGCACACTAATCGCGTTAAAATTGCCTGATTCAAAAATTATTTTACTGGTGTTATCGCCAATCGCGCTATCTTGACCACCAACTACTCCGGCTATCGCCAAAGGTTTTTTGTTATCGGCTATTACTAGATCATTTTCATTGAGGCTGTATTCATTTTTATCCAACGCCACGATTTTTTCTCCGGTTTTGGCAGATCGCACCACAATTTTTTCCGAGATTTTATCCGCGTCAAAAGCATGCAGAGGCTGACCCAAATCCAACATGACATAGTTGGTGATATCCACGATATTATTTATCGGATGATGACCCAAAGTCATCAGTTTTTCTTGCAACCATACTGGCGACGGATCAACTTTGATACCGGACATCGCCACCGCCATATAGCGAGGACACAATTTTAAATCAATTACTTCCACATTTAATTTAAAATCTTTTCCCTGAGATATTTTTTTAGTTTCATATTTTTGTAAATCGCGATTGTACAATACCGCTACTTCGCGCGCCATACCATAATGTCCCCAAAGATCTCCACGATGAGAAAGAGATTTATTGTCAATCTCGAAAACCACATCATTTAGTCCCAAAAATTCCGCGAGCGGTAGACCAGCCACTCTGTCATTCTGAGGCAGAGCCGAAGAATCCCTTTTGTCTGACTTTAAGGGATCCTTCGTTTTACTCAGGATGACGGTAAGATCCAAAATTTCTTTTTCGTCTTTTATAGGAAATAATTCTCCCAAACCGATTTCGGTCGAAGCGCAAATCATCCCGAAAGATTCTTCACCGCGAATTTTGGTCGGTTTTAATTCTATCAATTCCCCTTCTCCGTGCCATTGTACTTTGGAACCAACTTTGGCGACAGCCACCAACATATTTTCGACGACATTACTACCACCGCAAACTATTTGCAATTCTTCTCCACCAACATCTACTTTACATAATTTTAACTTATCAGCATTGGGATGTTTTTCTGTGCTCACCACTTTTCCAACGACTATATTTTGTAAAAGTTCGCCTTGGTCCTGCAAGCCTTCCACCTCCACAGTAGTAGCTTTCAATTTTTCCGCCACTTCTTTGGCAGGTACAGACGGCAGACTGACATATTTTTTTAACCAATTATAGGAAATCAACATAATATTTTTTGTCATTCCCGTGAAAACGGGAATCTAATTTATTACTGGATTCCCGTTTTCACGGGAATGACAGTTAGAATTGTTTTAGAAATTTTAAATCACCGCTTTCCAACAAACGAATATCATCAATACCATATTTGAGCATCACCAAACGAGTCAAACCAAATCCAAAAGCAAAACCCTGATATTTTTTGGTATCAATGCCACCTTCTTTTAAAACATTGGGATGAATCATACCGGCACCAATTATTTCCAGCCATCCAGTATTTTTACAAAGACGACAACCTTCTCCTTTACACAAAAAACAGGTCACTTCACCATTTACCCCTGGCTCCACAAACGGATAAAATTTTGGACGCAAACGAACCTTGGTTTCTTCGCCATACAAATGTTTGGCGACTGTTTCGATTGCACCCTTCATATGCGCAAAAGTAATATTTTCATCAATCACAAATCCTTCCATTTGATAAAAAGTATGTTCGTGACGAACATCAGTCGCTTCGTTACGATAACACTTACCCGGCACTACCGCGCGAATAGGGGCGCCATATTTTTGTAACGCTCGTACCTGTACCGAAGATGTATGAGTACGCATCACCAACGGAGAATCATCATCTTGTCCGTGTCCTTTAATATAAAAAGTATCCTGCATATCACGCGCCGGATGATCTTCGGGGATATTTACAGCAGTAAAATTATAATAATCACTTTCCAATTCCGAACCATCCAATATCATGAAACCCATCGATGTAAACAAATCTTCCAAATCAGTCTGCACAATGGTATTAGGATGAAAATGTCCACGCTCTTTTTTTGGCAAAGCCGGCTGAGTAATATCCACGCGTTCTTTTTCCAACGACCCCTGCCAATCGGCTTGCGACAATTCGTGTTTTTTGGTTTGCAACGCCGATTCGATTTCTATTTTTACATCATTAGCAATCTGTCCGGCAGTTTTGCGCGCATCATCGGCCAAATCTTTGAGCCCTTTCATTAGATTCGTCAGCTCCCCGCCTTTGCGTCCCAACAATTTATTTTCCAATTCTTCCAATTGCATTTTATCTTTCACGGATTTCAAAGCCAACAACGCCTCAGATTTTAATTGTTCAAATTTTGAATGCATACAATTTTAAAAGAATCTGTGAAAAAAAGCTCCAATCACTCCTCTAAAATTACTAACGTCGCGCACTGTCACCGCCACTACGAGCAACATCAGTAGAGCAAATCCAACCATATGAAACATACCTTCCAGTTTTTGTGAAACTTCTTTGCGGCGAATTTTTGAGATCAATACAAATAATAAACGACCGCCATCCAGCGCCGGAATAGGCAAAATATTGAACACTGCCAAATTGAGCGACAACATCGCCATAAATTGAATTAGATAAATCAATCCTAGTCTAGCAACTTTTCCAGTCATTACCGCCACACCCACCGGTCCAGATACTGCATCTCCGGCACCATGACCGGCAAACAATCCTGTGATCAATAAATAAAAAGCTACGACAATTTCTTTGAGATACCAACCGGTAGCTTTTATCCCTTCCCAAATGGCGGAAAAAAATGGATAGTGCACTGTGCCAATTTCGGCAATGGCAATACCTAGTCCACCGCGTCCGGTATCAGAATAAACAACTGGTGTTATCTTTTTTTCAATCGTTTCTTGACCGCGACCAAACTTCAATAGCACTTCCTGATTTTTATGTTGATCAATATAATCTTGCAATTGTTTTAAACGTGGATTTTGTAGTGCATCAATTTGTAATACTACATCACCATCTTGAATACCAGCGAGTTGCGCCGGTTTACCTGGCAAAACCTGCAAAATTTCGATGCGACGATCTTTAATATTGGAAACATCGGCCATATTATCCAAATTCTGTGGCAAACCAATCATATAACCGGCGATCAAAAGTACCGCCGCGAGTACCACATTCATCACTACTCCGCCACTTAACACCACAGCCTTCTGCCAAGGTTTTTTGGAAGCAAAACTTTGTGGATCATTTTTGTCTTCACCGTTTTCACCTTTAATTTTTACAAATCCGCCCAGTGGCAACCAATTGAAGGAGTATACCGTGTCGTATTCGGTATCGCTTTCGTTGAGATCGCGATTGCCTTTGACGAGGCGCCATTTTTTGGAACCATCTTTTTTAAATTGCAAACCAAAAATTCGCGGCGGAAAACCAAACCCAAATTCTTCTACTTTCATACCGGTTTTTCTGGCCGCGATAAAATGACCGAACTCATGCGAAATTACTAATACCGCCAAAACAATTAAAAAATATAATAATGAGACCATAAGGGCTTGCTTAAAAAAAATTAATGAGCTAAAATAACTCAATAAAGCCGACACCGGCTTTTACATCTGTCATTCCCACGAAAGTGGGAATCCAGAATTTAAATAAAAATCTATGTCTCCATTTTATATTGTTTTAGCGATTCTGGCAATAGTGATACTTTGGGTAATCATGGTCTTTAATGGTCTGGTACGCAGTAAAAATCGCGTAGATGAGGCTTATAGCGATATCGATGTTCAACTAAAACGCCGCTACGATTTGATTCCAAATCTAGTCGAAACCGTCAAAGGCTATATGACCCACGAACGCGAAACTTTGGTGAAATTGACCGAAGCGCGCACGGCCGCCATGTCCACCCACGACAATACCGGCGCTTCTTTGGCTGATCGTGAAAAAGCAGAGAACGCCTTATCCTCTACTCTAAAATCTTTGTTTGCCGTTACTGAAAATTATCCGGAATTAAAAGCCAGTCAAAACTTTTTGCAATTGCAAGATGAGATTTCCGATACCGAAAATAAAATCCAAGCTAGCCGCCGTTTTTACAACGGCAATGTTCGTGATTTCAACACTCAAATTCAAGTATTCCCTACCAATATGTTTGCCGGTATGTTAAAATTTTCCAAATATGAATTTTTCCAAGCGGCAGAGGGTGAAAGACAAAATGTACAGGTGAAATTTTAATATAATTCCAGGAAGTTTTAGTGTCATTCCCGCGAAAGCGGGAATCCAAGTAAAGTTTTAATTAAATTCTTCTTTAAATTTAGACGCCTCGCAGTATATTAATTTTCTTGCGCTCAGACTTGTACCGAATCTTTCGTACTGCAGACAGCCATGTTTGGTTCTCGGTACTTCGAACAATTCGCGGTTGCGAAAATCAATATACTGTTCGGCTTTATTACTAATTAACATGTATTCTGAAATAGATTCTAACAAACGAAAATCCGTTCTATTGATGATGCTCGCCACCGCGCTAGTGATTGCTTTGGGATATGTTTTTGATCGTGCTTATGGTGGTGATGGGTATAGTGGTATATTTTTAGGAATTATTATTTCTCTCATATCCACTTCGGTCTCATATTTTCAAGGCGACAAAATTGCTTTGATGACCAGTGGCGCCAAACCGTTAGAAAAAAATGACAGTCCCTATGTCTATCGTCTAGTAGAAAATCTTTGTATTACTGCCGGCCTAACGACGCCAAAAATTTATATTATTGAAGACTCGGCAATCAATGCTTTTGCCACCGGTCGCAAACCAGAGTTGGCCTCTATTGCCATTACGCGCGGCGCAATTGAAAAATTGGAAAATGAAGAACTGGAAGGCGTGATAGCGCACGAATTATCGCATGTCAAAAATTATGATATTCGCTTTATGATGCTGGTCGCGGTATTGGTCGGCGCTATTTCCATTATGGCCAATATATTTTTACGCGGCGGCATGTTTCGCAGACGCGGTAATGATCGTGAAGGTGGCGACGGTATGGCCATTTTTGCTATTGTTGGTATTGTGTTGGCGATTCTTTCGCCAATTATTGCGCAATTAATAAAATTAGCAGTGTCACGCAAACGCGAATATCTGGCCGATGCTAGCGGATCATTACTTACTCGCTACCCAGAAGGTTTAGCGCGCGCACTTGAAAAAATCGCCACCGAAAATCAACCACTTCAACAAGCTTCCCAAGCCACGGCGCCGATGTATATTTCCAATCCATTTTCTGGCAAAGCACTCAGCGGATTATTTTCCACTCACCCGCCGATCGAAGATCGCATAAAAAAATTACGCGAGATGGCGTAAAAAGGCAAAAAACAGACTTTACTTTTTGTCTAATTTATGATATAATTGTCATGTATAAATTATACAAAAATATGACTTTAAAATTAACTACAACTTATCATTTTGACGGCAAATTCTATGTTGCTTTTTGTGCTGAATTGGGAGTCACTTCTCAAGGCAAAAATTTGGAAGAATCTGAGGCAAATTTGCGCGAAGCAATAGAGCTGTATCTGGAAGACGCGCCCAAAGAATTTTTAGATCAATATCAAGAGCATCCACTGATCAAAACATTAGATTTTGATTTGGTCTAATATGAACCGACTGGCCAATTATTCAGGATCAGACATCTTGAATTTTTTATATAAAAAAGGTTTTACTTTAACATCACAAAAAGGCAGCCATCAAAAACTGAAAAAAGTCACAGAAGAAAAAATTATTACGGTAATAGTGCCAAATCATTCTGAATTAGCACCGGGCATGTTAAAGAATATTTTACGACAAGCAGAGATAACTCTTAATGAATTTTTCAAAAAATAGATATAAAATGACAAAAACCAAAAAAAATGATAAAATGAAACCGTGAATAATATTCGCGGTTTTTTAATATGAATCTCAATTCAATTTTTTATCCCAAATCCATCGCTATCATTGGTGCTTCGACGGAAGTCGGGCATGTTGGTAATGATATTGTAAAAAATTTGGTAAAACAAGGATACAAAGGAAAAATTTTTCCGGTCAATCCCAAAGCCACCAAACTTTACGATCTCAAATGTTATCCAAATATTTCTGCGATCAAATCTAATGTAGATATGGCAGTCATAGTAGTGCCTAGCGGTGTCGTGCCGACAGTACTACAAGAAGCAGTCAAGAAAAAAATCAAAGGCGCAATCGTAATCTCGGCCGGATTCAAAGAGGTCGGAAATCTAGAACTAGAAAATCAGGTAAAGGAAATTTGTCAAAAACATCATATCGCCTTGATCGGACCAAACTGTCTCGGTGTCATCAATCCGGAAAACAAAATGAACGCCTCGTTTGCCAATATCATGCCGCCCAGCGGCAATATCGCTTTTATTTCCCAAAGTGGCGCCCTCTGTACGGCGATTTTGGATTACGCCCAAAAATTAGACATTGGTTTTTCCAAATTTGTCAGTGTCGGCAACAAAGCGCTGATGACCGAAGCGGATCTTTTTAATTATTTGGCCAAAGATAAAAAAACAAAAGTGGTGGCGATGTATGCCGAACAACTCACCAACGCACCTGCACTTATCGCCGCCGCCAAAAAACTCACTCACGGCAAAAACCCCAAGCCAATCATCGCTATCAAATCCGGCCGTACTTCTGCCGGTGCTTCCGCCTCTGCTTCGCACACCGGCGCGCTTGCCGGCAACGACGCCGCCTATGAAGCACTCTTCACTCAAAGCGGTATTATTCGCGTAGAAACTGTCCAAGAATTATTTGATTATCTGCGCGTCTTTACTCACAACGAACTCCCC
The DNA here is from genome assembly GCA_036172155.1 of Candidatus Magasanikiibacteriota bacterium. GTDB lineage: Bacteria > Patescibacteriota > Patescibacteriia > Magasanikbacterales > GWA2-37-8 > CAIOJG01. The sequence continues at coordinate 33,134 of JAVHSM010000024.1, read as the reverse complement.
AAAGGCGATCGTGTGGCGATAGTCACCAATGCCGGCGGTCCAGGCGTACTCACCACCGACGCGGTTGTTTTATCTGGACTTAAATTGGCGCCGATTTCGGAAATTACAAAATCTAAACTCAAAAAATATCTACCACCATACGCCAACTTTAAAAATCCGATCGACGTGTTGGGTGACGCCCGCGCGGATAGATATTCAGCGGCCATAAATATTTTGGAACAAGATAAAAATGTGGACAGTATCATCGTGATTCTGACACCACAATCGATGACCGAATTTAGCAAAACCGCCCAAGCCATAGTGAAAGCCAAACAAAAAAGTAAAAAACCAATTGTCGCCAGTTTTATGGGCGGACATCTGGTGAATTTAGGCATCAAAATTTTACGTAGCCACGGCGTCTCTACTTTCAATTTTCCAGAAAGCGCCGCCACCTCGCTGGGTGCTTTGACCGATTTCAAATTTATTGAAAAAGAAAAAAACAACTCTCATTTTAGTTTTAAAAATACCAACAAAACCGCGATTGCCAAAATTTTTGAAATAGCCAAAACGCGTAAACAAATATTTTTTCCGGAAGTAGATTCCCTACCGATTTTACACCATTACGGCTTCCCTACTTTACCAACCCATATTGCCTCAACCGCCACAGAAGCATGTACAATAGTTGGAAGAATAGGAAAAAAAGTGGCCATGAAAATAATCTCACCGGATATTTTACACAAGACTGATTCCGGTGGCGTAATGCTCAATGTCGATTTCGAAAATGCCACCGCCAGTTTCACAGAAATAATGAAGCGCGTGAAAAAAAATCTACCGACTGCCAAAATCGAAGGTATTTTAATAACCGAAATGGTCAAAGAAAAAGGTGTCGAGATGATTTTGGGTGCAGTCAAAGACGCCAGCCTCGGGCACACTATTATGGTAGGGCTAGGCGGTGTCTATGTAGAAGTATTCAAAGATGTAGCCTTCGGATTGGCCC
>JAVHSM010000024.1:0-32148 GCA_036172155.1 Candidatus Magasanikiibacteriota bacterium | reverse complement strand
AGCAAAATGATCTCCAAATTAAAATCCAAAAGTATTTTGGATGGCGCGCGCGGACAGACGGTGATGGACAGTGAAGCGTTAGTGGAATGTATCGGTCGCTTATCGCAATTATTAATAGATTTTCCAAATATAAAAGAATTAGATATTAATCCTCTGCTGGTACTTCCAAAAGGACACGGGGTGAAAGTTTTGGATGCCAGAATTGTCATTGAATAGTTTTAGTATTCAATTTTATCTACTTTACAAGGTTTAATTTTTGCCACAAAACTTCCATGGGCTGACTTTGAAATATTTTTAATAATACCACCAAAGACTTTCGATGACATTGATACTATCATTTGATTGTCGTCCCATAATAATTTTCCGGCCTGTTTTCCTTGATAATAACGATCGTAATAATCAATAAAATTAAAATGGATTTTATTAGTACCAAATGGCGCATAAATACTGGCGCAAGTAGATAACGCCGGCACAATCACCGGCTCAGAAAATTTTTCAAAAACACTTAGTCCTATTATTCTGCCAACCTGCGAAGGTGAAGCCAACATCAATACTACCTCAATACTACCTCAGATTTAAATTTCTCCTCTTTCATTGGTGTCAACAAAATGTATCTTTTTTGCGCTAATTTTTTCATATTATTTTTTACTATTGAGAATTTGATTAAACCCGCCTTTTTTATTCAACAATAATTTTCTTTACCTCTACCAATTTTTCTTCCATCTCCTCTTTGGTATTCGCCTCCAAATTCAATCTCAATACCGGCTCGGTATTACTCACCCGCACATTAAACCACCAAGTCGGATATTCCACATAAAATCCGTCCATTTCCACCACTTTGCCATCGGTATATTTGGCTCTCAAATCAGCCAAAATTTTATCTTTGTCAGACACATGAAAATTTATTTCTCCGGAATGAAAATATTTTTTTAAAGGCGATATCAACTCACTAATTTTTTTACCGGTACCAGAAACTAATTTCAAAATATAAAGCAAAACCAGATCCGTAGATTCCACATCGTGCATCTCATGAAAATACATATGCAACGACAATTCACTGGTAAAAAACGCGCCAACTTCTTTCATCATCTTTTTTATCAAAGCATGTCCAATCGGACACATGCCGGTTTTGGCGCCTTGTACCTCCCAAACATCACGAATAATTTTACTGCTGCGTAAATCATACAACATATAAATACCGGGGCTAGCGCGCAAAACTTCCAAACCAATCAGAGCGCCGACAAACGACGCCTCAACCACCTCTCCGTTTTCATCCACCAAACCCATCCTATCTGCGTCCCCATCCAAAGCAAAACCAAAATCTGCCCCAGTCGCTTTTACTTTTTCTTGCAGGGCTTTCAGAGTTTCAGTTTTTAGTGGATTGGCTTCGTGGTTTGGAAAATTTCCATCCGGTTCCAAAAATAAATATTCCACCTGCACCGGCAATCTTTTCAATAACGCCGGAAAAGTGACATCCGCCATACCATTGCCGGCATCAAGCACAATTTTTAGAGGTTTTATTTCTTCCACTTTTACCAAAGACAATATTTTATCTAAATAATCGGATAAAACTTCTTTTTGTGTTACAACGCCTTGGATTCCCGTTTGCACGGGAATGACAGTGTTGGACATATTTTCTGCCAAATCTCGAATCACACTCATCCCATTGTCCCGTCCGATCGGCGTACCATCATGCAAAGTCATTTTAAAACCATTGTATTGCGCCGGATTATGACTGGCCGTAATCATTATCCCGGCAGCGTGATCCGCATAATTAGTACAAGCAAAATTAAATAATGGTGTGCTGGCCAAACCGATATCTACAGCATCCAAACCCTCCTTAGTCAACCCACGAATCACCGCCTTAGCATATTCCGGACTGCTGGCACGCATATCTCTACCCACCACAATTAATTTATTTACCAATTCCACCCCACTTTGACGCAAAAACACTCCATAAGCCCGCCCAATCCGATAGGCCAAATCATTACTCAATTCCCCCTCTACCAACCCGCGAATATCATAAGCTTTAAATATCTGTTTTGGAAACATAATTTTGTTTATTTTTAACTTGTAAATTAAGCTATTTCATTATATAATATCCATATATTTTAGGCAATAAACTAAACTTTTATCTCTTACGAACAGCCCAGCAGCATATTCGTTTTCGTAGCCACGAATTGTCCGAAGAATGTCATTGCGAGCCCGCCACACGGCGGGTGAGGCAATCCCATGGGATCACCACATCGCTCTACTCCTCGTGATGACATGATTCGGTACAAGTCTGAGCGCAAGAAAATGAATATACTGCCGAGCTGTGAAAAATCAACTAATAAAAATATAAATATGAGCATAATCGACCGCTTTACCACCAACCTCAAAGATGTCCTAAGTAAAAGCATCCAACTGGCTGCTAAATTGGACAACCTGGAAGTCGAACCCCTGCACTTCTTTTTTATTTTACAAAACCAAAAAGGCTCCGTCGCGGCTGAAATTTTAAACCGTTTAAAAATAGATCTCAAAACCATAGAAAAACAAATTTTAAATTTGCCGGTATTACCGGAAAAAAAATCCGGATATACAAAATCAAAAGAAATGGCACCGCTATCGGCCGATTGCAAATCAATTGTAGAAAAATCCATGATCATCGCCCAAGAACATCTGCACAACTACATTGGCACCGAACATTTATTAAAAGGAATTATAGATTTTCACAGTCCCCAGATTGAACTGGCGCTAAAAAATAATAAAGTTTCTTTGGCCGACATTTCCAAACAATTGGACACGGTTTTGACCAACGCTTCACAATTCCCACAAATTACCGAGGTGATGGACGCCGTCGATAGAATGCAAGACAGTATGTTGGGAGGAGAACAACCTCAATCAAAATCTTCCCCTTTACCAAAACCCCCAAAACGCGCCAACAAAAAAGAAATGGCACTGGATTTTTTTGCCACCAATCTGACCGACACAGAATTACAAAAAAATATTGACCCAATCGTCGGACGCGATACCGAGATTGAACGCCTAATCCAAATTCTCTGTCGCCGTACCAAAAACAATCCTATTTTACTTGGAGATCCGGGTGTCGGTAAAACCGCCATCGTCGAAGGTCTGGCCAAAAGAATTTTACAAAATAAAGTTCCGGATATTTTATTAAATAAAAAAATATATTCACTGGATATGGGGCTATTAATCGCCGGCACGATTTATCGCGGCGAATTCGAAGGCCGACTGCGTCAAGTTATCGACGATGTCGTCGCTAATCCCAATATTATTTTATTTATCGACGAATTACACAATATCGTGGGTGCCGGTAGCAACCAAGGCACCATGGACGCCGCCAACATTCTCAAACCAGCCTTAGCGCGCGGCCAAATCCGCTGTATCGGTTCCACCACTTTGAGCGAATTCAAAAAACATATCGAAAGCGACGCCGCCTTGGAACGCCGTTTTCAGCCAATATTTGTCAAAGAGCCAACTCTGGAAGACTCCGTAAAAATATTGGAAGGCATAAAAATAAACTACGAAATTTTTCATAGCGTCAAAATAGAAAAGAGTGCAGTCGAGGCGGCTGTGCGTTTGTCCGACCGTTATATCAGCAACAAATTTTTACCGGACAAAGCTATTGATTTGCTGGACGAAACTGCCGCCGCCATGCGTATCAATACCAAAGGATCATCATGGGTAGGAAAAGTAGAACGCCTCAAACAAAAACTGGAAAAAACCATTTTGGATAAAGAAGCCGCCGCACTCAAAGACCAATTTAATCTGGCGGTAAAATTAAAAGCCCAAGAAGAAAAATTACGCCAAGAAATAGATACTGCCACCAAAACTGCCAAAGAAAAAAAGAAAAAATACATCGGTGCTATTACCGAACATGATGTTTTAAATCAAGTTGCCAAAATCATCGGCGCCATACCGAGTGAATTGATGATGGAAGAAAAAAATAATTTATTGGAATTGGAAAATAAACTGGAAGAAATAGTCATCGGTCAAAATCAAGTTGTCAAAGAGGTTGCCGAAGTCATCAACCGCGCTCGCTTGGGGCTAAACCATCCCGATCGCCCACTGGCTTCTTTGCTATTTGTCGGCGAAAGCGGAGTTGGTAAAACCGAGCTGGCCAAAGCTATTGCCACTACTCTCTACGCCAACAAAGACGCCCTCATCAAATTGGATATGAGTGAATTCAACGAAAGTTTTGGTGTCTCTAAATTGCTCGGTTCACCGGCCGGCTATGTAGGCTACAAAGAAAACAATAATTTTACCGATAAAATCAAAAACAATCCCCATTGCGTAATATTATTTGATGAAATCGACAAGGCACACAAAGATGTTACCAAATTACTTCTGCAGATTTTGGAAAATGGGGAAATCACCGATTCAACCGGCAAGAAAATTTCTTTAAAACATGCTATAATAATACTGACCACTTCCCTGGGTGCCAGCGATGCGATGCGCGCCGGTTTAGGGTTTGGTGAAGTAGCCAACAAAACCGGACACGACAAAAAAATTACCGAAAAATTAAAAGAATTTTTCTCGGTTGAGATTATCAATCGCTTGGATAAAATTTGTTTATTTAATACTTTGACTGCCAAAAATTTGGCTGAGATAGCCGGACTGGAGATCAAAAAATTAAACGAACGACTGACGCAATATCATACCAAAATCGAAGCCGATAACCAGATCCTCTCACAATATGTCTCCTCTATTCCGGAAACTAGCGCCAACGCTCGCACCATCCGCCGCCAACTGCGCACGGAGATAGAAAAATTAATGGCCGATATTATTTTAAAGAAAAAAAATAAAAAAGTATTTACTTTGGATATCAACGAACAACAATTATTCGTTAAATAACTCGTATGGCCGACAATGTCGCCAAAATTAAACTTCCAGACGATAGCGACCAAGCCGCCGCTAACGATGATATGGAGTATGGCGATCAAGGACAAAAACCAATTGGCGGTGATACTACCGTTAAAAACGGTGAATTGAGAATAAATAAAGTACAAGGTGACGCTAAAAAAATCGGCGACGACAAAATCGAACTGATCAATAATTTAAAAATAGAAGACAACGACCCGGAAAAAGCGGCTATATTTAATGCGGCTATAGCCGGATCGGCCGGTCTGGCGGCGCAAGTGGCCAACGATAATGTCGAGACACCAGTTCCAGATGAAACCCAACAACCATCTGAACAGACGGAAGAAACTTCTACACCTGATGAATCGGTAACCGAACAACCAACTACCGAAGAAAACGCTCCACCAACCCCTACATCAGAACCGCAAGAAACAACTCCACCACCAAAACCTCAAACAGAAAATAATGTTCCAAAAACTCCAAATCAAACACAGCCGGAAGAACTTGCTCAAGAAGCACCAAAACCTGAAGGATCTCCAACCACAGAAAATGGATCAGACAAAATGAATCAGGACCAACCGAATCAATCGGATGCGGAAAAAGAAACATCTACAACTAAAGCTCCGCCAACCGTTTCACCAACACCAACAGAATCTACAACCACACCTCGCCAACAAACGACGAAACAACCAAAAAAAGGTAATGGTAAAAAACCACCTACACTGGATAAAAACGGAATACGAAGAACCAATAAAGATGGAGTACAAACGGCCTCAATGAACAAAAAAACGGAACAAAGACCTAGCAAAACATTGGGTGACATTGGTCCGCACGGTTCGACAAAAACACCACCACTAACCAACAATCCAACACAGGCACAAACCGACATGAACGCGCGTCAAGCGCAAAAGAATAACACTACTGTTCCTCCCACTGCCTCCGCTTCCGTCACACCCAATACTCTTCCTGCCAATCAACAAAATGATGCCGCTTCCCAAATGGACGCCGCCATACAACAACAAAAGATTTTTGACGAATCAAAAAAAATACAACAGAAACAACACAATCAATTAAGCAAAAAAAGGAAAAGAAAAGAAGCAAAAAAAAGAAAAGATTTACTAAAACAAATAGACAAGGATACCGAACACCTAATTTCTGGCATCGAACAAATGCAATTGGCTCTATGGTTTCCCACCGTACTCGCAATGATCTTATTAGCCAAAATAGAAATTAGAGAATCCGTAAAAAAAACCCAAAAAGCCAAAGGAAGCAGAATTCCAGAACTCATGCTCGCATCCAAAGCCTATGCTCTTGCCGCTAATTTGGAAGCTGCAGCCTCCGCCAGTTTCCTAGTTGACACCTGGGCAATATTTAGTAAATTTTGGTTGAGTTGGTCGGTGGATCTATATTGGTGGACAGTAATAATGGTAATTTTTGATCTAATTGTAATTTTTCCGTTTTTCATGATAATATTTTATGTTTTCAAAGGACGGCGTATCAGGATTATGATGAAGGTAGAAACTCGCGCCAAAAAAATTGCCGATATGGCTCACGAAATAAATCTCATTTCGGATCGATCCAAAAAAAACACCGTCACCCTCACCTCCGGACGCCAATGACAACCAAGAACAATTTCAACCATCACAATTAGCTACTTAATTAATTTTTAATCTATATGAATCCAGCCCTCAAACGATTATTTTTAATCTTAATGCTCTTGGTGACAGCCACCGTCATCGGCCTAGGTCTTTACGCGCTTTTCAAAAAAGCCGTGCAACCACCAACTCCGGAAGAAAAAACCGCGGAAAACACCGAGGAATTTCCAACCGCTGGCGACAGAAACCTTTCCACTACCACACTTGAAGAAACTGGCACCTCAGAATTAACCCGTGGCGGCGTCACCGTTTCTCCGCCAATTCCACAAGCAGTTCCAAATGGTTATGCGCAGGCACCAACAGTAACAAAAATAATTCCGGAAAATGGTTCCAACGCTTCGCTCAATCAAACCGGCAATATTCGTTATTACAACAAAGCCGATGGAAAATTTTATGCCCTTACATCCGACGGCCAAATTAAATCTCTCTCCGATCAAACTTTTTATAATGTGGACAAAGTCACTTGGGCCAACAATAACAACAAAGCGGTATTGGAATATCCCGATAGCTCAAAAATAGTCTACGATTTTGAAAAACAAAAACAAACCACTTTGCCAAAACATTGGCAAGAATTTTCTTTTTCCGCCGATGGCACCCAAATCGCCGCCAAAAGTATGGGGCTATCACCGGAAAATCGTTGGTTAGTGACTGTCAACGATGATGGTTCCGGCACTACTTTGGTCGAGCCAATGGGGGCCAATGCCAACAAAGTTCAAGTCAATTGGTCACCCAGCCGTCAAACAGTGGCGTTTTCTCAAACCGGTGATCCGATCGGCGGAGAAAGACGCGAGGTATTATTTGTCGGTTTGCATGGAGAAAATTTTAAAGCTGCGACCGTAGAGGGTTTGGGCTTCCAACCAAATTGGTCTCCAACCGGACAAAAATTGCTTTATAGCGTATACAGTTCTCTCAGTGATTATAAACCGGAACTTTGGATAACTGATTCTTACGGTGACAATATCGGCAACAACCGCCAAGATATAAAACTCAATACTTGGGCAAACAAATGCACCTTTGCCGATGACTCTACTTTGTTTTGTGCTGTCCCCCGCGATTTACCACAAGGGGCCGGTATTTTACCGGAAGTCGCCGCGGGAAATATAGACGATATGTATAAAATTGATTTAAAAACCGGTGCCAAAACAAGTATCAGTCTGGGTGGCGAATACAATATTGCCAATATGAGTTATGATAAAACAAAAAATAAACTTTACTTCACCGACGCCTCGCAAGGAGGAGTGTTTGAAGCCAAATTATAAATATATATATGCACAAACTTACTAAATTTTATTTAATACTCATATTAGCGGTGATTATTGCTGGAACAATTTTTACCTCTCAATTTTTACGCGCCAAAAAAATTACCGTTAAACCGGCTGACACACCACTAATCAGTGAAGGGTATTATGATATCGATGTCAGCGACGATCCAGTGCTCGGGAATCCTGGCGCACGTTTAACGGTGGTGCTATTTAGCGATTTGGCTTGTCCAAAATGCCAACAAAAATATGAAGAAATTAGTAAATTTGTAAACTCACACCCTCAAGATGTTCGTTTGTTTTTGAAATTTACGCAAGGCAAAAGTACTTTTTTTAAAACCGACGATATCGCGCAACGAGCTAGTTTTTGCGCTGGCAAACAAAATAAATTTTGGGAATATCTTGATTTGTTAAACACACAAAATGATCAAAAAGAACAAACCCTGAAAAAAATAACCAGTGATTTAAAACTTAACTCCAATCTTTGGTGGGAATGTGTGAATTCGCCGGAAGCCAAACAAAAAATTTCCCGCTCGCTGGCTCTTGCCCAGACATTGGCCATCGACCAGTCGCCGGTAGTTTATGCCAATAACAAAAAAATTAATCTGGATAATGATGTTAGCCTGACCGAGATGTTGACAAAATTTATTGTAAAATAATATGCGCATCGGCAAAAAAATATTCTTCTTAATTTTGTTTTTATCTGTTTGTTTAGCTCCGATTAAAACACGGGCTTATATTGACGATGTGGGTGGCACCATCGAAGCCGCCACTATGGAATCCGAAACAAAAGATACCAAAAAAGGTTATAGTTTTGCCGTTATATCTGATACTCCCGAAGGCGACACTGCCACTCAAGGTGAAGCGCTTATCAACTCAATCACCTTTCTCAATGAAAAAAAACCCGATTTTATAATACTGTTGGGCGACCTTACTGCCAATGGAAAAAATGCTGAATTCGCTACCTTTAATGAAGTATTTTTAAAAAAGATAGACGCGCCGGTAGTACCGGTGGCCGGCAACCATGATTTTGTAGGCGGGCCAAAAAATTGGTATAATTTTTGGAAAACACAAAATAGTAAAGTTCTACTTCAATACAAAAGCAAATTATCCTGTGGCACCGAAAAACCCGCTCCCCGATTTTATCGTTTTCTCTACCAAGGACAGGGTTTTGATTTGATTGACCCATATTTCAATGATCACAAATATGGTTTGACTCAAAGCGAGCTGGATTGCATTGATTCCAAAGTCGAAGCCGGTGATTTTGTTTTTCGCCATGTTACTCCTTATGGATTGACTTGCCAACAAAATGGCTCAATCTGTGGTAGTAGCGTGATGGGAATAACCTCCGGTGGTCTAAAAGACATTGACCAACTTCCAAACAAATTAATCGCCAAAAATGTCGGCGCTCTTTTTGCCGGTCATACTCACGGTTACTATCATGGCCGATGCAACGGCTTGGAGTACATCAACAACGGCACGCTGGGATTAAGAGCCAGAGAATATGTCAAAGGCTGGACAGCAGAAGATATCGCTGATTCTTTCACTTGGGTTGATGTATCGGCTGAGGGAAAAATCGATGTCACTATTTATGTTTATGATAGTTCCTCCAAAACTTTTGACACTCCCGCAAAAAGCTTTCCAACCACTGTCACTTCACAACTGACACAATCCGATCATGACAATGAGATGGAAGGAGTAAATGCCACTTGTATTTCCATACAACCGGAAGGTGCCACTAGCGGACTGCAACCACTAAAAATATTCAAACCAATATTGGAAATCAACATTCCCCAATTAAAATTTAGCGATGTTTCCAACACGCTTGACGCGCAAGGCAACATCCACCTGCCGTATATTGGTGAATACATTTCGACTGTCTATAAATTTCTTATGGTGGTCGTAAGTATTATCGCGATAATAATGATAATCGTGGCCGGAGTCAAAATCACCACTATCGGCGGAGAAGAAAGAATAAAAAGCTTCCAAAGAATTGGCCAAATTGTCATTGGTTTGTTTATCGCTTGGGGATCTTACGCAATTTTATATAACATCAATCCGGATTTGATAAATTTTGATGTTTTGAAGGTTTTTTATATCCAACCACAAGATACGCCGGAATATGAAGAGCCTCCTAGCGACATCAAAGTCGGAGCGGCCAGCAACAAGGGCGACGGAGCAATAATCACCAAACTCATCGGATCATTTCCTGCTACACTTAAAAAGTGTACGGTCGAAGCGGCCAATTACACTGCCGATGCTCTAACCAACAAACAAATTTGCGTTGGACCTTTACATTGCGCCTATACCGCATCAAATTTTCTTGAATATATCGGCTGTACCAATATTTATGCTCTCAGTGCATCAAAATTTGAAGCCGCTCTTGATGCGGCCGGCTGGAGCGCCCAAACCATTCGTTCCAAAAAACAATTCGCGACACTTCCCTTTGGGTTGTTGGCTATGCCGGGACATGTGGGCATATCACTTGGCAAAGGCTTCCAATTTGATTCCGGTTCTAATATAAAAGTAATTAACAAAAAATCCGGAAAAGATTGCGCTGAAAATGTTCTGGATTTTTATAAAAATCCTTCCAGTTGTGATTATTGTTCTTTGATACCCGAAGAAGCTCCACGCACCAAACATTATGCCAAGGTAGACCCAAGCAATCCTCCTCCTCCCAATAAAATACCACACAACCAAGGCTGGCTGAAACAAGACGCAAAAGAATCATGGCGATCAAGTCCAGATAGAGACACTTGGCAAATAATCCAAGTACCACCGTCATTGGCTTCAAAAATAACACCATCACCAAAAAAACCATGCGTGGTAACCGGTACTACTATCTCCGAAAATCTTTGCGCGATGCTGGGGTTTGGCAGAAAGAAAACAGATTGGCAAGCTTTTAAAAATGCGCATCCATCACTATAAAAAATAATTGACCTGCATTATGCCAAAATATTTTTTAAAAAATATTATAATAATTATTGTCATAATAATTGGCAGTAGTTTTTTTGGCTTATCCGCTCACGCTGAAAATTGGTATAAATGTAAGACCCAAACTGCCGGCTGTCTAAACACGTACAATGCTCTCCACCCGCCTGATGGTTTTTGTATCGGTAACACCAGCCCGACCAAAGATTTTTGCTGTCTAATGAAATTGGAACTTTCAGCCGGTTGGTGTACCAACCCCAACACCCCTTACGCCTGTTACAAAACACTTTCGGCCGATTATAATGAATGTGTCAAAGAAAGTGAAATCACCTATCATTTCAGTTGTGATTCCACCAAAAATTTTGCTTCAGAAGCAGAATGTAAAACCGGAAAAGTTTTATCATTTGATTTACAACCTCATTATCTGAGCAAAACTACCGGTGGCTCATACAGCTGCTTCCTTGGCACCCACACTGGTGATCCGGATTTTCCCACTCTGGCCGATTGCAAAGTATTCGAACAAAAAGCCAACGCCGAGCTCAAATATAATCTATACGACAACGGTTTTTTTGGATCATATCGCGCTTTTTATTGTGATGTAGGAAATAGGGGCAGTGGTGACAATTTGGAAAAATCCGACTTATCGCAAACGGATTGCGCCGCCGCCAAAGCCAAAGCCGAAAAAGATTTTGCGGATATAGTGAGCGGGATTGTTACTCTTCCACCAGCACCAACCGTCAAACTAGAAGTAAAACCGCCTCAACTAGAAATAAATATTCCGCAATTAACTTTTTCCAGTGTTACCAATACATTGGACGAACAAGGCTATATACATGTTCCATACATTGGAGAATATATTGCGGCCATATACAAATTCAGCATGGTCGTCATCAGTATTATCAGCATCATAATGATTATCGTGGCCGGCGCCAAGATTACCGTATTAGGTGGTGAAGAAAGAGTGAATGGGTTTAAAAAAATCGGTCAAATTGTCATTGGATTATTTATCGCCTGGGGATCATACGGAATTTTGTATACTATCAATCCGGCGTTGGTAAATTTTGATACCATCAAAGTTTTATATATTAAGCCAATAGCTTTGGAAACATTGTCCAATTCCGATTACAGCAGTATTACCGGACAGGCGCGTTTACCAAAAGCCGAGATATTAAAAAGAGTGATTGAAATTAGTAAAAACGAAAGTATTGATCCATGTTATATGATACCTATTGTTGGCACCGAATCGGGAGGAAACCCAGGAGTGATCGGACACGACGAACTCAACGGCTCGAAAGGGAGAAAAAAGTTTTTAGCTTCCGGTGTAAAATACAGTGGAGCAACTTTTACCCCCGGAGATGTCAGCGCACGAAATGATGATGGTGGAAAATCCATTGAAGGAAGAACACCTCCGGATTTTGGTATTGATTGGAGGTTCAGTCATGGTCTTGGTTTAGGTCAAATTACTTTGGATGGCAGAAAGGGATATCATTGTAACGAACAAAGAGGAATCAAACTTGGCGGTCATTGTTTCAATATTCCAGAGCTTTTTACCGCCGATGGCGCCATACTGGCGATGGTCAAATTATTTAAAAACAATTTAAGTGTCGCCGGAAAAAAAGGCTGGACCGGTGACGACAAAGTCAGAGCCGCTTATTGGGGTTATGCCGCCGGCAATGGTAATATGCCAGATACGAGTTACGGAAAAGACAATTTATACGCAAAATTAGAAAATGGCAACGGAAAACCGGGCAGTAAGAAAATGGTTGAATATTTAAAATGTAAAGGTAGCGGATCAGGATCTTTTTCTGAGCCTGCACCGGAAGGTGGAAAAACCGAAGAATAAAAAAATAGACAGATTCCCGCTTTTTTTCAAACCAGTCGAATGACTGGTTGCGGGAATGACACTATTAAAAAAAATAAAACTATGAAAAATAACATAATATTTTCCTGCTCCCACTGTGGCGCCCAATTTCAAAAATGGGCGGGGCGTTGTTTGGAATGCGGAAAGTGGGGCACGGTAGAACAGGCCAACGCACCCAGCAACAAAGAAAAGGAAGAAATTTCCAAAAATTATTCACCGATTAAAACTGAAAAACTTCAAGACATTGGTAGCCAAAATTTTAAACGTTTTCAAACCAATATTTCCGAATTGGATCGCGTGCTTGGCGGTGGTTTGGTACCGGGAAGTTTGATCTTGCTAGGTGGTGAACCGGGTATTGGAAAATCTACTTTGACCTTGCAACTATCCGCCATTGTTCCGGAAACCATTTATTTTACTGGCGAAGAATCTCCGGAACAGATAAAAATGCGCGCTGATAGACTAAATATTTCCTCCCCTACTCTACAAGTGGCTAGTGTTACCAATATCGAAAGTATTATCGCGACGGCTATCTCGGCAAAAACAAAACTGGCGATCGTTGATTCTATCCAAACCGCTTATTCCGGCGAAGTAGATGGCGAGGCCGGAAATATTTCTCAGGTGCGCGCCTGCACGGTAAAACTTATGGAAGCGGCCAAAAAAAATAATATTACTTTTATTTTAATCGGTCAGGTTACCAAAGACGGTGGTGTCGCCGGACCAAAAACTTTGGAGCATTTGGTGGACACGGTTTTGTATTTGGAGGGTGACCGTTTTCATGATTTCAGGATTCTACGCGCCGCCAAAAATCGTTTTGGGCCAACCGATGAAGTGGGAGTTTTCACTATGGAAAAAGATGGGCTCAAAGAAGTAAAAAACCCATCCGCCAGTTTAATTTCAGAAAAATCCGAACTAATACCAGGAACCGTGATTACTTGTTTGATGGAAGGCAGTCGACCAATGCTGGTCGAGATCCAAGCGTTGGTCACCAAAACAAGTTTTGGTTTTCCCCAACGTCGTGCTTCCGGTTTTGATCTCAATCGTTTACAAGTTCTAATCGGCGTCCTTTCACGCCGTGCCGGATTACCGCTGGAAGCTTATGATGTTTATTTAAATGTCGTTGGTGGTTTGACTGCCGATGAACCGGCAACTGATCTAGCGGTAATTTTGGCGATCGCTTCCGGGCTAAAAGATAAAAATATTCCCAGCGGGTTGGCCGCTTTTGGTGAAGTTGGTTTAAGCGGTGAAGTGCGCAATGTAAATCAAACCGAGAGACGATTAACGGAAATTAAAAATCTTGGATTGGAGATTGCAGTTTTTCCTTTTTCAGCCAAACTACCAAAAATTACCGGCCTAAAACTTGCTCCAATAAAAAACGTCAAAGAAGTGGTAGAAAAAATAATTCAAAAATAAACTCCGAAGCTAACAACTTAGCCTCGTGGTGTGAAGGTTCCGTAGCGACTTTCCAAGTCGACAGCGAAACCTTCACACGCAGAGACAGACTTTCTTTCACCAAAGGAACGACCATCTTCCTCCTGTTTCCGAATGTATTTTCGGTTTATGCGAACGCGAACCTATCGGCGTCGATATTGTTAAAAACCGGAGAATGTCAGTTTCAAATATCTGTTGTCCACTAGGATCACCACCAACTGTGTAACAGTCTAAAAACTTTCCTGGCGTTGGTAAATACATAGCTAGACGCTTTACCTCAGATTTTAAAACTAACACCGAACCACCATTACGCAAAATGGCCTGCGCCAACTCTACCTTTTTTCCATACATAATCTGCCTCTCTTTTGAGTTAGCCTCGCGAGCTTCAATGACGGCCTGTTCCGCCATTCTCGACTAAAAGCTAAACGGCTACATTATATACAAAATACTTCAAAAAGTCAATCTTTAGCGCCCTCCCATCCTGCTCTATTCCCAATGATTATGCAAAATAAAATCGTCCATTTTTTCTTTTAACACCGGATATTTCCCCAAATCTGCCGCCAATAAAACTGCGGATTTACGAGCAATCTTAATTAATTCAACATCAAATGGTCCAGCCAAACGCCATTGTGATTCTCCGCTCTGCTGAGTACCATAAACTTCCCCTGGACCGCGTGTTTCCAGATCTTTTTCGGCCAACTTAAATCCACTATTATTTTTTTCAAAAAACTTTAATCTGTCACTAACAGTGACGGCACCAACACCAGTAGTAAAAAGAAAACAATATGATTGATGTGATGATCGCCCCACCCGACCGCGAAACTGATGTAACTGCGCCAAGCCAAATCTCTCTGCGCTTTCAATCATCATCACACTGGCATTTGGTATATCTACCCCAACCTCCACCACCGCCGTCGATACCAAGATATCCAATTCTCCTTTTTTAAATTTTTCCATCACCAGATCTTTTTCTTTACCGGTCATTTTGCCGTGCAAATACCCTACTTTAAAATTGGAAAAAATATTTTTAGACAAATTTTCGTATTCTTTCATCACGGTTTTTTTCTCGTTACCGGAATCAAAAAATTTCAATTGACCTTTATTAGTCTCAGATTGGACATCAACTATCAAAGGACACACCACAAATATTTGTCGGCCTTTTTTTACTTGCTGAGTAATAAAATCATAGGCTTTTTGGCGATTATATTCTTCCACCACCCGAGTAATTACCGCTTTACGCCCGACTGGCATTTCATCTATGGTCGACAGATCCAAATCACCATACATTGTTAAAGCCAAAGAACGCGGAATCGGCGTGGCAGTCATACTCAAAAAATGCACCGATTTTTTATTACTAGTTTGTGATTTTTCTTTAATAATTTTTCTTTGTTGCACTCCAAAACGGTGTTGTTCGTCTACCACCACCAATCCCAGTTTATTTAATTTTACTTTTTCTGTAAGTAACGCGTGAGTACCAATAATAATTTGAAATTTGTCCGAACCGATTTCGTCAAACAGATCTTTCTTTTTATAATTTATCAAAACATTATCTACTACCCCCAAAGAATACGAACGGCTAAGTAAAGCGACATTTAATTTTTTACCAAGCAATTTCGACAGACTGTCGAAATGTTGTTTGGCCAAAATCTCGGTCGGCGCCATCATTGCCACTTGAAAACCGTTAAGCACTGTGCAATACATACTAATAGCCGCCACTACTGTTTTGCCAGAACCAACATCTCCCGATAACAAACGATTCATTGGGAAAGATCTTTCCATATCTTTCAATATTTCCCAAGTGGAAATTTTTTGGGTTTTGGTGAGAACAAATGGCAGTTCGGAAACAAATTCTTTGATACCTTGCTCTTTAAACTTTAACATTGGCGCCCGTTCCCGAGTGCGTAGTTGCCGCGATACTTCACCCTTCATCTGCATCAAAAACAATTCATCGAATTTTAAGCGCCGCAAGCTATTTTTTAAATCAATTTCATCATTGGGAAAATGAATACCACTCAAAGCCACCGCTAGCGGTATAAAATCATTCTCTTCCAAAATATGATTTGGTAAATAATCAACTATATTTTTTACCGCCGTCAAAGCTTGCTTTATCAAAAATCGCAAATATTTTTGAGAGATGCCGGCAGTAAGAAAATAAATTGGCACTAATTTGGCAGTATATATATTTTCCTCTAAAATCTTTTCATAGGCCGGTGCGATCAACTGAACACCGATCATATCTGATTTCACCGCTCCGGAAAATAACAAAGTTTCCCCTACTTTAATATTTTTTATTATATATGGTTGGTTAAACCAAGTAATTCTCAAACTACCGGTATCATCACTGACCAACACTTCGGTAATCATTTTGTGAGTTTTAAAACTGCGACGATTGGCAACAATTTCCACCCGCGCTTTCACCGATACCGCCAACCCCTCTTTTAAGTCTTTTATTTTCAAAACCCCGCGATAATCTTCATAGCGAAATGGAAAATAATAAATCAGATCGTGTGTAGTATGAATACCGATTTTATTCAAGCGTTTCGCTATCGCGTCGCCCACTCTATTCAATGAAGATATTGGCATTTCTAAATTCATATCTACCATTATATTTGTTATACTAAGAGATTTCTCCACTCGCCGCGAGGCTCGGTCGAAATGACAACCACTAATTCATTATATACTAATTTTATAAATAAAAATACCATAGAATTGCCATCAAATAACCGAAGTTACTCAATTGTCATTCTGAGTGAAATGAAGAATCCCTCCTGTTGACTACCAAGGGATCCTTCTGTGCCTTTGGCGGATCAGGATGACATTCGGTGACACACCACCCTCCCTTATTAACATTGAGGAAAATAAAAGAAGCGCGGCTAATAATCACTTTTGAGCGGGTTATGAGCCCACAGGCGATTCCCTGAGCCATTCGCATGGCGAGGAAAGCGAAAAAGTTATTATTAGTTGCGCTTCTTTTGTTTGGAGTTTGTATTTTTGTAATTAATTTTAAACGCGATCGTACTCATGCATTGTAACCTGTGATTCGATTTGTTTGGCCGCCTCAATGGCCACAGCCACGACGATCAAAAGACTGGTACCACCGATTCTAAAAGCCGTACTACCAGATGCGCCTTGCACCAATAATGGTAAGATAGCAATTAAACCTAGGAAAACAGCACCGATCAAATTGATACGATTGACAGTCATCTGTAAATATTTTTCAGTCTCTTTACCAGGACGAATACCTGGCACAAATCCACCCTGTCTTTGTAAATTTTCGGCCACTTTTTGGGGATGGAAAATAACCGCAGTGTAAAAATAAGTAAAGAAAAATACCAACAAGAAATAAGTAATACCGTAAAATAAATGATCTTGAAACAAATTAATGGTTTTAACAGCTACCGTTGAAAGCCAAGCTGAGCGAGCGTGCACAAAAAACTGTGCGATCATAGATGGGAATAAAACCAACGAGATAGCAAAGATAATTGGAATCACACCAGCCATATTCACACGAATAGGCAAATGTGAAGAAGCACCACCATAAACATGGTTGCCACGCATCTGTTTGGCATAATTCACCGGAATATTTCTTTGACCTTCATTGATAAATACTACTCCCACTACTGTTAAAATAGTAATCAGAGCGAACATTACAAAAGTATATAAATCTGCAGAAGTATAATTTACAAAAGCAGTGCGTAAAGTAGCTGGCAAAGAAGCCACGATACCGGCAAAAATTAATAGTGACATACCATTGCCTACTTTCCTTTCGGAGATTAGTTCACCCAACCAGACCAAAAACATGGTGCCGGCAGTAATGGTAAACATAATAGTAATCATTCTAAAACCGGTAAGGTCGGACAATATCGGACGAGAGGAATTTTGCAAAAGACGAATCATACCAAAAGATTGCAAAAATGCCAAAGGCACAGTCAAATATCTGGTATACATATTGATGCGTTGTTGTCCGGACTCGCCCTCTTTGGTAATTTCTTCCAAAGCCGGCACGATCATCGCCAACAACTGAAAAATAATAGAAGCAGTAATGTATGGAGCGACACCCAACATGATCACGGAAAAATTCGACATGGTACCGCCGGAAAATACATTCAGCAAACCCAAAATCTGATTACCAGCTAGATAATCACGTAAATTCGCGACATTTACTCCCGGTACCGGTACATGTGAAGCAAACCGAAATATCACCAACAGCCCGAGGACAATCAAAATATTATTTCTGATTTCTTTTATTTTTAAAACATGTTCAATTTTTTCCCACATAAGTGAAGTATTTATAATAATATACATGTAGTGTACCACATGTATATTTTTTGCCAATTATTTAACTTCTCCCTGAGCTTTTTCTATCGCCGCTTTGGCGGTAGCTGTTGTTAAAATTCCTTCGACGGTTAATTTTTTGGTCAATTCGCCGGTGCCTACTATTTTGGCTTTTTTGGTAGGAGCAGATACAATACGCTTTTCTTTCAAAGAAACAAGATTTACTACTTCACCAACAGCAAAGTGTTTTTCCAAATCGCTCAGATATACCTCAGCTGGTTTGGTAGCCATACTGGTAAAGCCGCGTAATTTTGGAGCGGACTGCATCAGACGTTTGAAACCTTTCAATTTTAAACCACGACTACCACCGGAACGAGCAGTTTGGCCTTTACCACCATGACCGGAATAATTCCCGTGTCCGGAAGCATTGCCGCGACCACGTTTCTTGGCGGTATGACGTGAACCTTTGGAAGCTTTTAAATTGTGGATGGCTAATTTCATAATATTTTCAAATTTCGTAGAAAATTATTTTACTTGGCTTGAACTGGTTTTGTTTCCACTTTTGCTGTTTTTACCATTGGCTGTCGCAGAGCTTTCAGCGCTTCAAAAGTAGCTTTGACAATGGTAATTTTATTTTTGGTTTTACCAACAATTTTGGATGATACATTTGGTACACCGGCTAAATCCAACACCACGCGCACAGCCCCGCCGGCGATAATACCTGAACCTCTAGGTGCCGGTTTCAACATTACTTTCGCGGCCTTAAATTTCATATAAACTTGGTGCGGAATTGTCTCGTTGACAATCGGCACTTTGATCATATTTTTCTTGGCTTTGCGGGTAGCTTTATCGACGCCGATTTGGACATCTTTGCCTTTTTCCACCCCAAAACCAACGCGTCCATGTCTGTCGCCTATCACCACACAAGCACGGAAACTCAAATGTTTTCCACCTTCGGTAACGCGAGTAACGCGAGCCAAATCCAAAATATTGGAATCAAATTCTGATTTTTCTTGTTGACGGCCTGATCTTTTGAAATTTTTTTGCATAAGTTCTAGAGTTGATTTAAATCAAATTAAAATTCCAATCCATCGGCACGCGCACCTTCGGCCAAAGCCGCAACGCGACCGTGGTATTGATAACCACCGCGATCAAAAACAACTTTGGTGATACCAAGTGCTTTGGCTTTTTCGGCCAATTTTTTACCTACCAAATAAGCGGTGGCGCTTTTGCTGGCATAACCTTCAACTTTTTCTTTGCCAACTTCTTTGCCGCTAGCCTGACACAAAGTTTTACCCTTAGCATCGTCAATTAGCTGAACGGAAATAGATCGTAAACTGCGAAAAACCGACAAACGTGGACGCTCTGCACTACCACTCAAACGAGCGCGCACGCGAGCGTGGCGAATTTGGCGTAATCCATTTTTATTGTTCTTAGACAATCTGCGCATATTTTTTATTTATTCTTTTTTAAGCTAAAATTAGGCGGCGCCTTTGGCAGCCGTCTTGCCGGCTTTGCGACGCACTACTTCATCAATATATTTAATACCTTTACCTTTGTAAGGTTCAACTTTTTTGGTACTGCGAATCTGAGCGGCCATTTCACCAACCATCTGTTTATCACTGCCGCTAACGGTAATAATGTTTTTTTCAACTTCAAATTTGATACCAGTGGCCGGTTTGAGTTCTACCGAATGTGAAAAACCAACTTCCAAAATCAAGTCTTGTCCTTTCAAGGAAGCTTTATAACCAACACCATTAATTTCCAATTGTTTTTTAAAACCAACAGTCACACCTTCTAGCATATTTTCAATAATACTGGAAAATGTTCCCCACAAAGAATTATCTTTGGTATTTTCAGGATTGACAACACTGACAGTGACTTTGCCGTCGCTGACAACAACCGTAACCCGTGGATGTAATTTTAGGCGCAATTCACCTTTTGGTCCTTTGATTACCAATTCATCGCCTTTTACGTCGACGGTCACACCTTGTGGTATATTTCTAACTTTTTTTCCAATACGAGACATATGTTTTATTAAAATTATTCTGTCTGATTAAGAAACTTCGCAAATTAATTCACCGCCAACTTTATTTTGACGGGCTTCTTTGCCGGTCATCAAACCTTTGGAAGTGGACAAAATTGACACACCAAAACCATTTAGCACCTTACTAATCTGGGTGGCTTGCACATAGCGACGGGAACCAGGTTTGCTGATTCTGGTAATACTACCCAAAACAGGTTGCTTTCCAACATATTTCAGAGCAACCACAATCTGTGGAAATTTATCCTCATTGGTTTGTGCTTTTTCCAAATATCCTTCGCTTACCAAAATTTCGCAGATTTTCATCTTTAATTTGGAGTATGGAAATGTCGCTTCTTGTTTGCGCACCCTGTAAGCATTGCGAATGCGGGTGAGCATGTCAGCGATTGGATCAGTCATCATAAATACAGTTGATTATATAATGTTATAAAATAAATTTAATTTACCAGCTTGATTTTCGTACGCCCGGTAATTTACCGGCGTTGGCCAATTCACGAAAACAAATGCGGCAGGTGCCAAAACGGCGAATAAAAGCGCGCTTGCGTCCGCATTTCCAACAACGATTTACAATGCGGGTAGAAAATTTTGGTTTCTTTTTTGATTTGGAAATTTGTGCTTCAGTAGCCATAGTATTATTTTATAAAAGGGAATCCCAAATGAGTTAACAAGGCTTTGCCGGTGGTCTGATCAGCGGCAGTAGTGTTGATAATAATTTGCAAGCCGTGCATTTTGTCAATTTCACCGGTTTTTACTTCTGGAAAAGCGGTATTTTCTTTTAACCCCAAAGTATAATTGCCTTGACGATCAAAAGCTTTGTCGGAAATTCCACGAAAATCGCGGATACGAGCAAAACTGACATTGATCAATTTTTCCAAAAATTCATACATGCGTTTGCCGTGCAAAGTGACAACTACGCCGATTTCCTGCCCTTGTCTAATTTTAAAATTGGAAATAGCTTTTTTGGCTTTGGTACGCACCGGTTTTTGACCGGTAATTTTGGATAGAGTTTTTTCAACATTTTCAATATAACCGGATTCTTTTACAAAACGACCAATGCCGGCATTAACCACCACTTTGGTAACTTTTGGCACCTGCATTGCGTTTTTTAAACCCAATTCTTTTTTCAAGGCCGGTACAATCTCTTTTTTGTATCTTTGATATAAATTATCAGTCATATTTTTAGTCGATAAACTCTTTACATTTGCGGCAAACGCGTTTTTTTTCTTTGCCGTCTAATTTAAAACCAACGCGAGTAGTGTGATTACATTTCGGACAAACCAGTAAAATATTATCCACCCGCACCGGAGCCGATAGTTCAATAACTTGGCCTTTTTCTCCAGCTTTGCGAGTGCGTAGATGTTTTTTCATGATATTCAAACCCTCCACCACAACTTTTCCAGCGTCAGGAAACACTTGAATCACTTTACCTTCTTTATTGCGATCTTTGCCTTTGATAACTTTTACTTTGTCGTTTGATTTTATTTTCATATATAATAATTACACCACTTCCGGCGCTAAAGAAATAATTTTTTGAAAACCCTTGGCGCGTAATTCACGAGCTATTGGTCCGAAAATACGAGTGCCTTTTGGTTCTTTGGTCTTTCTGTCCACTATCACTCCGGCATTTTCATCAAAACGAATATAGGTACCATCAGCCCGGCGAATTTCTTTGCGCTGGCGGACAATTACTACATGAACCACTTCACTTTTTTTCACAGTGCCATGCGGAGCCGCTATTTTTACTACACAGGTAGCAATATCGCCAATTTGGGCATAGCGTTTTTTATAACCGCCCAAAACACGAATACATTGCAATAGCTTTGCACCGGTATTATCCGCTACTTTTATCATTGAACGATGTTGCATCATAAAAAATCTGATTAACCGTTAACTTTTAAAATTTCTACTAAACGCCAGCGTTTGGTGGCGGACAAAGGACGACATTCAACAAAACGGACATTGTCGCCTACCTTGGCGGCTTGTTTTTCATCGTGAACGTGGTACTTATGACTAACAGTAAAACTTTTCGGATATTTCGAATGTTTTTTGATACTGTTAATTTGCACGGTAATGGTTTTGTTCATGGCGGCTTTTTTTACCACTCCGACAAACTCACGATATGTTTTTTTTGTAACTTGTTTTTCCATATTTCTAAAATTAAGCCTTTTCAATAAATTTAGTGCGTACGCCGATTTTGTAACCAGCCAAATCCATCGCTATCTTGGCTGACTCGTGAGTGATACCGCCCATTTCAAACAAAATTGTACCGGGCTTTATCACTGCTACATAATGATCGGGAGAACCTTTTCCACCGCCCATTGGCACTTCATTGCCTTTTTTAGTCACTGGTCTATCCGGAAAAACTCTGATCCAAATTTTACCACCGCGTCGGACATAACGAGTCAATACACGACGAGCGGCTTCAATCTGGCGGCTGGAAATCCAACCATCAGTGGTGGCTTTCAAACCAAATTGGCCAAAAGCAATCGAAGTGTTGCGAGTGGCGACACCACGAAAACGACCGCGTCCTTTTTGCCATTTTCTATGTTTAACTTTTTTTGGAATCAACATACAATTTCAAAATCTTATTTATTTTTTTCTTGTTTAGCGGCCACCGGTGCGACTTTTTCGGCATCTTTTTGAGCAAATTTGTCACGACGACTAAAAGCTTCACCCTTATAAATCCAAACCTTCACACCGATTTTGCCATAAATAGTATTAGCTTCGACAATGGCATAATCCACATCACTGCGTAAGGTTATCAAACTCATTTTTCCTGAACCCATTACCTCGCGGCGAGCAATTTCTACACCATTAAGACGACCGGCCAAAGTGAATTTCACCCCTTGAGCGCCGGCGGCCATAACTTTTTCGATAGCTTGTTTCATAACACGACGAAAAGGAATACGACGCTCGATTTCAGCCGCGATACTCTGACCAACAATCTGCGCGGACAAAGCCGGCTGATGAACAGTCTGAATATTCAGTTTCACTTTTGTTTTAAATTGTAAAATATTTTTTTCAATTTCTTTGCGGATACCTTCGAGACCTTGACCACTACGACCAATTATTACACCAGGCTTAGCCGCCAAAATGGTAACACTCAATTCTTTTGGATTGCGTTCGATACTAATAGCATCAATACCGGCTTCTTTCGATTTTTTAGCCAAAAAATCACGAATCTTAATTTCTTGTTCCAAGAAAGTAGGATATTGTTCCTTTTTAGCAAACCATTTTGAATCCCAAGCAAAGATGAAGGGAGTGCGATGAATTTTCGGATGAACTTTGTGTCCCATAGTATAAAATTATTTTGATAATTTCTCTCTCTTGACCGGTCTAGCTATCTCCATCAAGGTCAAACTTATATGCGAAGTACGTTCTCGAATTGGTGTAGCCCGACCATGTGCTTTTGGCATCCAGCGTTTCAACATCGGACCGCCGTCAACCATAATAGTTGTCAAAACCAAATTATCCAATTTCAAATTGAAATTGTGTTTAGCATTGGCAACAGCGGAATTCAAAAGTTTCAAAATCGGTCGAGCGGCTAATTTGCGAGATAGGGTTAAAATCTCGACAGCCTTTGATACTCTTTTGCCTCGAACCAAATCAACAACCAAACGCACTTTGCGCGGTCCCATTCTTAAATAGCTTAATTTTGCATTTACTGCCTGATTCATATAAAAAAGTTACTTTTATGCTTGATTATTTTTTAGGAGCGGCTGGCGCGGCAGCTTTTGGAGCGGCGGCGGCAGTAGCGGCTGACTCTTGTTCTTTGGCCATCTTACCACCATGACGAATAAATTTCTTGGTAGGAGAAAATTCTCCCAAACGATGACCAACCATATTTTCGTCTACATATACACTGATAAAATCTTTACCATTGTGCACCTGAAAAGTGATACCAATCATCTCCGGAGAAATCACACAAGCGCGTGACCAAGTTTTGATAGGAGTTTTTTTACCACTATCCTTCACCTTCATCACCTTCTTCATGATACGAGGGTCAATATATAGACCTTTTTTTAAACTTCTAGTCATATCTTATTAAGTTAGTTTCTTTCTGCGTGAATTGATAACAAATTTATTGCTCCATTTCTTTGGCTTGCGTGTTTTGACACCGCGAGCGGCTTTTCCGTAGATAGTCTGTGGACCGCGTTTCTGACCAATTGGAGAGTGGCCCTCACCACCACCATGTGGATGGTCAACCGGATTCATATTTTTACCTTTGACACGCGGACGGATACCACGCAATCTCATACGACCAGCTTTGCCCCAGCGGATCAAACGATAGTCGGCATTTCCTACCATACCAATACTGGCAGAACAAATTTTTGGGATCATACGAATCTCGCCAGAAGGCAAACGCAACTGAGCATAAGCGCCTTCAATACCAACAAACTGAGCGGACAAACCAGCACCGCGCACCAATTGGCCACCTTTACCAGGAGTCACTTCAATATTATAAACAAATAAACCAACTGGAATATTCTCCAACTTCATGCGATTACCAACCTTGGCTTCGATCGCTTTGCCAGAAGACATTACCACATCGCCTACCTTTAAATCACTAGGACACAAAATATAAGCGCGAGTTTTATCTTGATATTCGATCAAAGCCACACGAGGACCGCGATTTGGGTCATATTCGATAGCTATTACATTGGCCGGTGCATCGTATTTTTTTTGTTTGAAATCAACGATACGATAAAAACGCTTTACCCCACTGCCTTGATGGCGCACGGTAAGCTTTCCTTGATTATTGCGACCGGAATGTTTTTTCAAAATTGTTATCAAAGATTTTTCCGGCTCAAATTTAGTGATATCCTCAAAGGTATCCACACTAGAATTTCTGCGTCCGGCGGTGGTTGGTTTGTAAACTTTAATCGGCATATTTAGTTAAAATATTTTGGAAAATTAAACACCTTCATGAACCACGATAGTCTTGCCTTTTGGTAAAGTAACAATCGCTTTTTTGAAATCACTTCTTTTTCCGGAATGGTTGCCAAAACGCATCGCTTTACCTTGCATATTGATGACATTTACTTTTATCGGTTTCACTCCGTAAACATCCAACACTGCTTTTCTAATTACTGCTTTGTTGGCATCATTAGCCACTACAAAACTGTATTTATTTTCACTTTGTTTAACAGCGGATTTTTCGGTAACCAAAGCGCGCAACAAAATGCTACTAATAATTTTTTTTGCTTTTTTAGAAGCAGTATGATCATGGTCTTCATGATTTTCTTCACTTACAACAGCAGGAACAGTTTTTTTAGCAACCGCTTTTTTGGCAATAGTCTTTTTTACTTCTGCTTTTTTAGTAGTAGTTTTTTTCTCTTCGTTAACCACAGCCGCTTTGGTTTCGGTTTTTGGTTCGATGCTTTTTTCCAAACGCTGTGCTTGATTCTTTTTTGTCCAGCGATCAAGTAATCCCATATTTTTGTATTTGTCATTCCCACGAAAGTGGGAATCTATTATTTTAAATTATTAATCTTTGGGATCCCCATTTTCATGGGGATGACATTATTATTTTCCAAAAACTTCTTCCATCTTTTTCACACCATCTTTTGATGTTACAATTACACCTTTGGAAAGTAAATCCATCACATTGCTATCTTCCGCGCGTATTGTTTTAATTTTTTTCAAATTTTTTGTCATGCGCATCACTTCGGCATTTTTGCCAGGGGTCAAAACCAAAAATGATTTTAACTTACTAGGCAATGTTTTCATAAAAGCGGCAAACAATTTGGTTTTTGGTTGTTCGAATTTGAAATCCTCTACTACCAACAAATTTCCGGATTGAGCCTTATCAGACAAACACATGCGGATCACAGCTTGACGAGCTTTTTTGTTGATTTTTGTTTTATAATTACGATCGGTCAAAGGTCCAAAAGCGACACCGCCGCCCTTCCAGATCGGAGAACGAATAGAACCATGACGAGCGCGACCAGTACCTTTTTGTTGCCAAGGTTTCTTACCACCACCACTTACTTCGCCGCGATTTTTGGTATCGGCCCAAGGTTCGCGTTGGTTGTTGGTCTGTTGTACAAAAACTTGATGAACCAACTCTGGATTGATTTTTACACCAAACACAGTATCGGATAATTCCATTTCACCAGTTTCTTTGCCAGCTAAATTGTAAACTTTAATTTTCATAATGAATATATCTTCTTTAAAATTAGGCGTTCACAGTTTCATTGCCAGCAGTTTCTACTGGGGTAGCCTCAACTACCGGTTGTTCTTTCACTACTTCGGCCTTTGGTTCATTTTTTGTAATTTTTAAAATACCTTCACCTTGAATCACAAGCAGACTATTGCGACCACCAGGTACAGCGCCTTTGATATAAATCTCATTGGTCTCTGGGTGAATTTCTACTACTTCCAAATTTTTAACAGTTACTTGATCACCACCCATACGACCAGCCATACGCATACCTTTGAAAACACGTTGAACACCGCCGGCACCAATAGAACCAGGGGCACGCAAGTTGTCTTTATGACCGTGGGAAGCAGGACCACCGCGGAAATGATGGCGTTTTACCACACCGGCAAAACCTTTTCCTTTGGATACACCAGTCACTTCGATCTCATCACCAGTGGCGAAAGTTTCCAAAGTCACAAAATCACCACGCTTGATATCGTCGGTTTTTTCAACTGAAAATTCTTTCAACCAAGCTACCGGGGTCAAATTTTTCAAATGACCGGCCTCTGGTTGATTCAAACGAAATTCCTTTTTTTCTCCAAAACCAAGCTGAATAGCTTTTTCTTTCTCCTTCACCTGGACAACAGTACAAGGACCAGCTACTACACGAGTAACCGGAACCACTTCACCGTTTGGTAAAAACACCTGTGTCATTCCAATTTTCTTTCCTAAAATGAATTTCATACAATATAATGTCATTGCTACCCGAATCAGGTAGATAACTAATTAATTATTTAACAAAAAACTAGAAGCAATAACACTGTCTCAATAATCTATCAGTGCTCTTGCTTCTAGCCTTCTTCGTCCGCCTTTTTAAAACTAAGGCAAACTGTATTTATTACAAAATAGCAATAAACGTTTTTAAGAATGGCTTTTGTTTTTTATTTGGTAAATATCTTGTCTCCTAGCTCAATATTTGCTGTGTAAATGTTTTTTGTTTTTCCAGCTTAACTGGACAAATCTTATTTACTTGGCAATGCTGAGCATTGTTGGTACTAATAGTAGCAGAAAATTTATCTGCTGTCAAGCCCTAACTACATCTTGATTTCCACATCCACACCAGCCGGTAAATTCAAGCTCATCAAAGCATCTATACACTTCGGCGAAGCGTTCATAATATCGACCAAACGCTTGTGCACACGCATTTCAAATTGTTCACGAGCGTCTTTGTGTACAAAAGTGGAACGGTTCACGGTGAACTTGGTTTTTTCGGTTGGTAGAGGTACCGGACCGACTACTTTGACATCATTGCGTTCAGCGGTTTCAATAATAGTACGAGTCGCTTGATCAATAATACGATTATCGTAAGCACGAATTTTCACGCGAATACGAGTACCGGATTCTTCTTTGATTTTGGTTGTAGGATTGGTGGTTGCCATGTTATTTATTAATTAAAGAGCTAATTAAAGAACTTTTAAATAAATTAATCAATATTAAAGGGGGCGTTATAAAAACGCCCCCAATATATCTTATTTTATAATTTTTACTACTACACCAGAGCCAACAGTGCGTCCACCTTCGCGGATAGCAAAGTTCATCTTGTCTTCCATAGCTACTGGGTTGATCAATTTGATTTTCAAATTGACAGTGTCCCCTGGCATAACCATTTCTACACCAGCTGGCAATTCAAGGATATCACCAGTTACATCGGTTGTACGGATGTAGAATTGTGGTTTATAACCCTTGAAGAATGGTTTGTGGCGACCGCCTTCTTCTTTTGTCAAAACGTAAATTTCAGCTTCAAATTCAGTATGAGGAGTAATAGAACCAGGTTTGGACAAAACCATACCGCGTTCAATATCTTCCTTTTTGGTGCCGCGCAACAAGATACCGGCATTGTCACCAGCTTGACCCTCTTTCAAGGATTTATTGAACATTTCAATACCAGTTACAATTGTTTTAGCAGGTTCTTCGCGCAAACCAACGATAGATACTTCATCATTGATCTTTACAATACCGCGTTCGATACGACCAGTAACTACCGTACCGCGACCTTCAATAGAGAAGACATCTTCTACTGGCATCAAGAATGGTTTGTCAAGATCGCGAACTGGCTCTGGGAAATAAGTATCCATAGTAGAGACCAATTCCATAATTGGTTTGGAAGCGGCGTCATCGGATGGATTTTCCAAAGCTTTCAAAGCAGAACCACGAATAATAGGAGTGGTATCGCCAGGGAAGCCATATTTGGTCAAAAGATCACGAACTTCAGCTTCTACCAACTCTACTAAGTCAGGATCAGCCATGTCGATTTTGTTCAAGAAAACGATAATATTTTTTACACCTACCTGATTGGCCAACAAAATATGTTCGCGGGTTTGAGGCATCGGACCATCAGCGGCCGATACCACCAAGACAGCGCCGTCCATCTGAGCCGCACCAGTAATCATGTTTTTGACATAATCGGCATGGCCTGGACAGTCAACATGAGCATAGTGACGTTTTTCTGATTCGTATTCAACGTGTGCTGTGGAAATAGTAATACCACGAGCTTTTGATTCTGGAGCTTTGTCCAAATCACCTATGCCCTTGTGTTGGGCTATGCCGCCATGAGCGCTTAATACTGCCAAAATAGCAGCTGTCAAAGTGGTTTTACCGTGGTCAACGTGACCAATGGTACCGACATTAACGTGAGGCTTGGTTCTACTAAACTCAGCCATAGAGTTATTCGTACACGGCACTGCTCCGAGTGGTCGGTAGCAGATTTTTGTCCAGCCGTTGTTTTTTTTATTAATAAAATTTAAACAAACACACTAACCATAAAAGTATGATTAGCGTGTGCATTATAACAGATTATAAAAATTTTGCAAGAGGGTGCGGATTGTGGATAATTTTTTGATGAACACTATTTTTATTCAACCGGTTCCAAATAAAATTTTTCCTCTTCGCCATCTTCCAAATCCGACAGGCTTTCTTCACCAAAAGTTTGCTCAACTTGTGTTGGTTGTCCGATAATGACGCCAGAATCTGGCAATTTTTCGATGATTGGTTCCAAATGCGGTTCTTCTACTTTTGGTTGATTTTCTTCTTTTGATATTTCCATTTCATCATCATCTTCCAAATTTTCCAATTCACTATCTTCGATTTCTGAAATTTCGTTCAGCACTTCTTCATGAGTGAATTCTTTTTTTTCTTCCGGTTCACACCAATTCTCAGGTTCGCCTTTTTGCGCGCGCCAGCGAGTAATATCGTGGTTGAGTCGATTCAACATATCTTCTTCTTCAAGTTCTTCCAACGAAGAAGTATCATTCAACAAATTTTCATACTCATCCAAATTCATCAAAACCATAGTCTCCTCGGTATCTTTGTCCATTATTACAAATCTATCTCCGGTGCGACGCACTAATTTTATAATTCTATCCAATTGATTTTGTTTCATATTATAAAAATTTTTAAAAAATCTATCATTCTTATCTCTGTCATTTCGACCAACTAGTTTACACTGTCATTTCGAGCGAATGAAATGAGTTGAGAAATCTCTTTTCATTTTATACCAAAACACAACAAACAGTCAAATAAAAATTATAAATTAAAAAATCGCTACATTTAGCGATTTTTTAATTTGCTCTATCCACAAAAATTTATGAACAAAGTATATGCGCGTTCTCCTAACTCCTTGTCAGGTGAAGTGGCGCATGGGTTTGGGTGGGTGGAAAAAAAATCAATTGTGCGCCCCCACACGGCACTTCACCGGCACGGGCACTGGAACCGCTTCCTGTTTTTCAACTGGTCGTGATATGACGACCGACAAGGTCGGTGCGACACCACGACTACGCGTGGCGCGAAAAGCTTGTACCAGTCGTCGGCGCATCTCGCCGGCCTTTTCGCCGCGCAAACACGCCGGAGCGTCCGGCTGAAAAACAAGGTTGGCTGGTGCGGCGCGAACGCGCACCTTAAATGGCCAAAACTCATGCACACTAGCACAAACTAAATATGCAAAAGCCAGACCGATTCCCAGTGCGATACCACCGCCGATGGACAAACGCTGTCCAATCGGAGTGTCGCAAATCCCAGCCACGATGAGCGTGGCACCAACGAAACTAAAAATTGTCTCTTTCATCTCACCCTTTTGCCGATAGGCAAGGCCACAACGGCCCTTTACCGGACTAACCA
Source organism: Candidatus Magasanikiibacteriota bacterium (assembly GCA_036172155.1). Taxonomy (GTDB): domain Bacteria; phylum Patescibacteriota; class Patescibacteriia; order Magasanikbacterales; family GWA2-37-8; genus CAIOJG01. The sequence goes on along the minus strand of JAVHSM010000024.1, from coordinate 1,517 downwards.
AACTAACACAATTATAACAAAATGTCAAGAGCCTGTACAGGATGACCACGAATGGCGTATTTATTTTTGTGCACCCATTAGGAGATCTCGTGTCGTCGCTACACTCCTCCCCTAGGGGGCTTCCGCCCCCTTAGGCGTTCGCTTCGCTCTCTGATTCCCCCGCCGCAAAGGTGGAAACCTCCCGGTTTCCAAACCTTCCCCGTTCGACTCTCTAACGGAAACACAAAAATAAATACGCCATATGATGGCGTATTTATTTTTGTGCACCCATTAGGAGTCGAACCTAAATTTTCGGCTTCGCAGGCCAATGTCCTATCCATTGAACGATGGGTGCAGGAACTTTTTCTACTAAATTTTCAATATCCTTCCCATACGCTCGCTCAATGGCTCTTCTTCTTGTTCCAAATCTTCTTCCAGATATAGAGCTAAATATTCACGAATCGGTCTGGGATCATAATCATACAGTGGGATCTGGGTGCGGTGTTTCAATACATTATCTTGCGCAAAATATAAATTTTTAGTAAACGGCGGATTGTAAATTATCCAAAATTTGGACAGTTCACTATAACGATAATATTTTTTGCCAATCACGACACCAGTATTGGTAATAGCAAAATATACATCCATCGCCGGCACCATATCCTGCATAAACAAGATAATACCAAACAAAACAGTAATCAACGCAAACAAATAATTGCCCACAATCACTCCATAAACAGCCAACGCTATTCCGATAGTCCCCATCACCCAATACCAATTGCGGCCGCGCTCATGCTGTTCGTATTCTTTCACCGTCCATTCATACTGCACATCCCCAATATTCACCTCTTCTTTTAAAATATTTTTTGCCATAATAAATATATTATTGGTGGATGATACTGGGCTCGAACCAGTGGCCTCTGCAATGTGAATGCAACGCTCTAACCAGCTGAGCTAATCATCCGAGGACTGATTGGAGATACTCTATCACAAATAAAAAATAAAATCAACCCTCGCGGGCGCCAAACAACCAACGCTCCGACACCATTTGTCTGCGCAGTTTTATGGTATTACCATGCTGTACCAGACCAAAATACGACCGCATGCTTTCTTCTCTAATTGAATTTCTAATATTTTAAACATGCGCTGTTTTGTTTTTGTTCTCAATATTAGGTGATCGGAAAAATGCACCCAGCCTAAAAAATCTATGCCGGAAGTCACAGTTTTTAAAAATAATTTATCCGGATGCAAAAATAATCTAAGATTGGTTTGTAAAAATTCTTGCACTTGTGGAACAATACTTGCCAAATAATTTTTATCTCCCGAAATAAACACAAAATCATCGGCATAACGAATATAATATTTAGCTTTCAATTTGTGTTTCACCCACTGATCAAAACGATTCATATAAATATTGGAAAATAATTGCGATGTAAGATTACCGAGTGGCAAACCAGTCCCTATCTGCATATCCGTATGAAAACTTGACGCTACATTTTTTAATAACCAGATAATATTATTATCTGGTATATATTCTT
>JAVHSM010000023.1:0-4023 GCA_036172155.1 Candidatus Magasanikiibacteriota bacterium | reverse complement strand
TTTTCCAAGGATCATCTATCAAGCGTTTGATAGACAGATAAATCTTGGAGTGATCGAGTTGGATAATCTGGGCTTTTACCTTGTCGCCCACTTTCAATACATCCTTTGGATGGTCGATTCTCTGCCAAGCGATCTCGGAAATGTGGATCAAACCTTCGAGGCCATCGCCAAATTTGACGAAAGCACCAAAGGAAGTGAGGGCAGAAATTTCTCCGTCCACCACATCGGCGATTTTGTAAGTATCCAACACCGCTTTTTGAGAATCTTCCCAAACGGCGCGTTCAGACACGATCAACTTTTCTTCTTTTTCATCGACATCGATGACTTTGACTTCGAATTCTTTACCAGTCATTTCACGCAACTTATCCAAAATGCGATTCTTATCGCCACCCATTACTCGTGGATAATGATCCGGAGAAAGCTGAGAAACTGGCATAAAACCGGACAAAGCCTCCACGCGCATGAGCAAACCACCTTTGTTGGCCGACACGACTTTGGCTTTGATGGTCAGACCATCTTTCATCCACTTGTTCATGTTGTCCCAAGCACGCTGATAGCCGGCAATACGGAATGAAAGCTCCATTTCGCCATTTTCATTTTCTAAATCAATCACGGTAGCTTCGGCTTCATCATCTGCCTTCAAATCAGCATATTCGCGTGATTCTACAAACAATTCGCGTCCACGGATGACACCAGTGGTCACACCTTCGACATCCAAGCGCACCTCGCCTCGGTCCACCGAGATTACTTTACCTTTTACTACATCCCCAACTTTTGGGATGTTGATAGACATGCCGGCTAATAGGGTTTTGAAGTCCTGTTTAGCGGCATTTTTGCTGGCATCTGTCATAGAAACAAAAAAAATCTTCTTATCCCTCTTGATCTTAGTCAAAATAGGTGCTCGCCACTAAATTGGGCGAGCTTGAATATTTAATTTATTGAATTAATAATACTATATTTATGGAGGAATGTCAAGATGGGTGTTATTTATGCTGTTCCTCTAAAATTTCGAGGGTAGATTTAACAGTAGGATTATCGCAAGGCAAATACTGTACTTTGTCGCCAAAAATATTTTTTAATGGAGTTAAAAATTCATCAGCCCAAGAAGGGGTGAACACTTGCACACCATTAAAATTCACTTCCACCACCTCATCTTTAATATCTGGCACAATATAAGCTTTGGCCACGAGCCAAGCCTCTTTACCAGCCGGTCGTGAAGACAAAATAGTTCCGAATTTTTTTATTTCAATACGCATATATTAATATTTAATTATCGCCAACATGCCGGGAATTAAAGTATCACTGTGTTTGATCTCCATTTTTCCGTTGAAAATTTCACAAATTGCATTTCCTGAAAAATATGTCAGTACTAAATTATTTTCTAACATAACTTTTTTGGTAAATTTCAATCCATTGCCTCTCTGTTCAGGTGCGCGTCCGGAAATTATTTCGGTAAAAACAACCAGCAACGCTTCTTCGTCATTTTTTAAATTGGGGCGTACTTTAGAAATAGTCTTGCGAACACCTTGCCCGCGATCGGCCAAAATTATTATTCTATTTTTTTCATCATGTACCAAAACAGCGCCCGAAACATCTATCCAATTTCCCAAATTATGATCAAAAGAGTTATTACCAATTTCACCTACCACAGCCAGTAACAAAAAAGACAAGCCTTCGTTTGATTCTTTTTTTAAGACCGGCAAAAGCCGTACCGAGCGAGCTTGAAAAACATCGCGTGCTGGACAAAGCTGATCATTATTTACCGACAACGAATCACCGCTTTGCGCCCAACGCCAAATATTTTGTAAAACCACCGAATTTTTATCTTGTATATTATCGTTTTTTAAAAAATAACGAACTTGTGGTGGACTGCCAACCTTATATATAATCCCTTGTTCTTTCAGATCCCGCAAATGACGAAAAATACCAGTGCTGTTTAAATTTAGTTGAGCAATAATATCATGAGCTCGAATTGAACCATTTTGTTTTATTATAGTTAAAATCTTGGCTTTTGTATCTGATTTCATACTATGTATATAGTTGATAGTATACTATATACATTAAAACTTGTCAAGATGGTAGGGCACTGTCGCCAAACAACAAAAATCATTCAATTGTCATTCTGAATACCCGCTTTCGCGAGTATAAATTCCATGAAGAATCCCTTGTGTTAGTCACTAAGGGATCCTTCGCTTTACTCAGGATGACATTTGGCGACAGTCTCATATCACAAACCTGCCAAAAAGCCAACATATCGCGCTTGCTCATCTACATACACTGTGATATAATTTCCCTAGTTTTTCACACCTTAATTTTTCAGATTTTTTAGATAATTTTATGCATATTTCTTGGATCGGACAAACTTGCGTTCGCCTTCAAACCAAAAATCAAGACGAGGAGGTCGTCACTATCATCGACGGCTACAAACCGGCTACCGGCGATTTTCCACGCAGTTTCAGCCCACAAATTTCTCTGTATTCTCACGGCGAAGAAAATACCACCACTCTTTCGCAAAGCCCTTTCATCTTTTCCAGCTCCGGCGAATGTGAAGTCAAAGGTGTGATGTGTTATTCCTATCCTTGCGCCGAAGGACAAGTTTTCAAAGTCAACGCCGAAAATTTGAATTTGGTACATTTGGGAAAAATCACCAAAAAGCCGGACGAAGCGATGTTAGAAAAACTCGGTACGCCCGATATTTTATTTGTACCAATTGGTGGCGGCAAAGAATACTTGTCAGCCCAAGATGCCGCCGATATTGTCACCACTATGGAACCGCGCATCGTAATCCCGATGGCCTATCAGTGCGACACCGATCCCACAGCTAGTCCACTCAGTGATTTTATTAAAGTGCTGGGATTAACACCCGCTGTCACCGATAAAAAAATTATTATCAAGAAAAAAGATTTGCCGTCTGAGGAAATTAAACTAATGGTCTTAGAAAAAAACTATTAATATGTCCGCAAAAAAAGGAGGTAAAAAAAAGAAAATTGTTCACCGCAAAGAAAAAGAAATAAAACAGATGCCCAGTTTGGTGTACAATAGTATTCGCGTGACGCCCGATGATCCCGCCGTGCTCGATGAACCAAAAAAAACAGAATCAATAAAAGAAGAACTGATTCCAGCCGAAGCGAAAAAACCCGTCGCGGTTCCGAATGAAAATTTACGCGAAAAATTTGTCGCCGACCAGATGTCGCGAGAAAGCAAATTATCTTTTTGGCTTTGGGTTGGAGTAGTTGGGCTGGGAGCTTTGATTGTTATTTTTTGGGGATATTCACTATGGTTCAATGTTTCTACTATCAACTGGAAAAAAAGCGATGAAAATAAATTATTAACGCAGACCACAGATGATTGGAACAAAACTTTTCAAGCCACCAAAGAAAATGAAACACAAAAAAAATTAAGCGAAGCACAAATAAAAGAATTATTAAGTAAAGCCATTCAGGCACAGCAAATGAAAAATATTCCGACTACCACTACCAGCACCGCCGCCAACAGTACCACCAGTACCACCAGTACCAACCAAAATACCACGACGACGATAATTTCTAACACAACTACCACAAACTAAACATCTGTCATTCTGAATGAAATGAAGAATCCCTTACACCCGACTTTAAGAGATCCTTCCCCGCCTTTGGCGGATCAGGATGACAAATAAAATTAATATGCAAAACAAACTTGAACTACCAAAAAATGACATCGGCAAAATTTCACAGACTTCGATAGTGAGTGAAATGAAAAATTCGTATTTGGAATACGCTATGAGCGTGATCATTTCGCGCGCCTTACCAGATGTCCGTGATGGGCTCAAACCGGTACATCGTCGTATTCTTTATGCAATGTGGAATATTGGTTTGCGTCACACCAGCAAATTCCGCAAATCCGCCCATGTAGTCGGTGAGGTGATGGCGAAGTATCATCCGCACGGCGATTCCTCTATCTATGAAGCCATGGTGCGTATGGCACAGGATTTTTCGATGCGTCATCAATTGGTGGATGGACAAGGAAATTTTGGCTCAATGG
>JAVHSM010000022.1:0-17721 GCA_036172155.1 Candidatus Magasanikiibacteriota bacterium | reverse complement strand
AAAAATAAATTGGTAGTAATCACCGGTCTATCCGGTTCGGGAAAATCTTCTTTGGCGTTTGACACTATCTACGCCGAGGGACAACGACGCTACGCCGAGTCGCTGTCGGCCTATGCGCGTCAATTTATGGATGTGCAGGACAAACCGGATGTGGATGCCATCGAAGGTCTGTCGCCAACTATCGCTATTGATCAAAAAATCTCTACCCAAAATCCTCGTTCCACTGTTGGTACTGTCACGGAGATTTACGATTATTTACGCTTGCTTTTTGCGCGCGTCGGTACACAATATTGTCCGGAATGTCATGTACCGGCATTTTCCAGTTCGGCTGGAGAAATTATGGAGCAAGTTCGAAAAATGGCGCGCAAAAGTACACCGGTTTTGATTTTGTCGCCTTTGATTCATCAAAATATCATTATCTTAAAAGATGTTTTGGAAATTATTGAGCGTAGTGGTTATGATACGGTGCGACTGGATGGCAAAACCATGAAAATTCACGATCTGATAAAATGTCATTTTGAACCGGAAGAAAAACATGATCTGGAAATTTTGATCGGAAAAATAAATGATATTAAAAAAGACGATCCATTTAAAGCAGTGAATGTGGCTCTGGATTTGAGTAATGGTGCCTGTGTGATCGCTTCGGCAAGCGAAGATATTTATCTCACTACCTTTTCTTATTGTAAAAAATGTGGTCGCAAAATGCCAGAACTGGATGTGCGTAGTTTTAGTTTCAACAGTCCATTTGGCGCTTGTCCACGCTGTACGGGTCTAGGTGTTACTATGGAAGTAGACGCTGACCTAGTGATGCCAAATACACGCTTATCGTTATCTGAAGGGGCGATCCAACCATGGATGCGCATTACTGGTAACCAAGCTTGGTATCAAAAATTATTACACTCGGTTGCAGAACGCAATAATTTTTCCTTGGAAATTCCGGTTGCTGATCTGCCATCGCGAGTTTTGGACATTATTTTGTATGGCACCGGTAGTGATGTTTATGAAATTGAAAATAAAAAAGTTTCTTTTACTGGTGTGGTGTCTGATCTGCTCAAACGCCATTTGGAAACAAATTCTGAATATGTGCGCAAAGAAATAGAACAATACATGCGTGAAAAAACTTGTCCGGTATGTAGTGGTAAACGTTTGCGCCAAGAATCCTTGTGGGTAAAATTAAACGACAGTAATGTGGCAGATATTGCCGGTATGAGTGTGGCGGAGAATTTAGATTTCTTTAAAAAGTTTGATACGGTGGTAGAAAAAAATTCCCAAGATGTCAAAGCTAGAGTAGCGGATACCATATTAAAAGAATTGAGACCTCGTTTGCAAAATTTATCTCAAGTAGGTTTGGATTATTTGAGTTTGGATAGATCGATGAACACCTTGTCTGGCGGTGAGGTGACGCGCGTCCGTTTGGCTACTCAACTATCTTCCGGGTTGACGGGAGTAGTATATATTTTGGATGAGCCATCGGTTGGTTTGCATGCGCGCGATAATGATCGACTGATTGCCACTTTGAAATATCTGCGTGATCTAGGTAATAGTGTGTTGGTAGTAGAACATGATGCCGCAATGATGGCGGCGGCGGATTATCTGATTGATGTTGGTCCTGGAGCGGGAATTTATGGTGGAAAAATTGTGGCGGCCGGTACATATAATGAAATTAAGAAAAATAAAGATTCTGTTACGGGAGCATATTTGAGTGGTCGAGAAAGTGTTTATGAAAAACCAAAAAAAGAAATTAAAAAAGAAAAAAAGACCGAAAAATTTTTGTCATTGCTCGGAGCCAGCGCTTTTAATTTGAAAAATGTTTCGGTAGATATTCCATTGCATAAAATGGTCTGTGTTACTGGTGTTTCCGGTTCGGGAAAATCTACTTTGGTTATCAATATTTTGGCGGCGGCGTTGAGTAAACATTTTTTCCGTTCCAAAGAAGAACCAGGAGCTTACAAAGAAATAAAAGGTTTGGAAAATATCGACAAAGTTATTTCTATTGATCAAGTGGCGATTGGGCGCACGCCTCGTAGTAATCCAGCGACTTATACCGGCATCTTTACTTTGATTCGTGACCTATTTTCCGGTTTGCCGGAAGCGAGAATGCGTGGTTATGATGCCGGCAAATTTAGTTTTAATGTCAAAGGTGGCGGACGCTGTGAAGCCTGTGCCGGCGAAGGTTATGTCCGTATTCCGATGCAATTTTTGGCGGATGTTTTTGTGACTTGTAACGAATGTAATGGCACAAGATATAATCAAGAGGTTATGGAAGTGCATTATCACAATAAAAATATTGCCGAGGTGTTGGGAATGACAGTGGAAGAAGCTTATAGATTTTTTACCGACATTCCGACACTGTCCGATAAATTAAATATTATTCGCAATGTTGGTTTGGGTTATCTAACTTTGGGACAGCCGGCGACAACACTGTCTGGCGGTGAGGCTCAGCGCATCAAACTGGCCACCGAACTTGGTCGCACCTCGACCGGCAATACACTTTATATTTTGGATGAACCGACCACCGGTTTGCATTTTGAAGATATCAAAAGATTGCTGAAAGTTTTGAAACAGCTGGTAGATAAAGGCAATACCGTTTTAATCATCGAACACAATTTGGATGTTGTGAAATCTTGCGATTGGGTGATAGAGCTTGGACCTGAGGGTGGCAAAGGCGGTGGTGAATTGATTTTTGCCGGTGTGCCGGATGATTTGGCAAAGAATAAAAAAAGCTGGACGGGGAAGTACATGTAAAAAACAGGGACAAAAATAATTTTTTAATAGAAATAAAAAGTTATTGTCTGTGCCCCGTTATTTTTATCCCTGTTTTATAGTTTAACCTAGATTCCCGATCAGGTCGGGAATGACAAATAAAAAAGACTCCCATGTGAGAGTCTTTTAGATTTATTTTATTTCTTCACTTCCTTCATCTTGCGTTTGAACTCGGTCTTGCGTAAGTAGTTTAGTCTGGCGCGACGGACTTCTAATTGTCTCACCACTTCGATTTTTTCTACGACCGGGGAATGAATTGGGAAGATTTTTTCTACCCCTACCCCTTCGGAAGTTTTGCGTACGGTGATAGTAGCGCCGGCTTCATTGCCATGGCGGGAAGCGATCACGGTACCTTCGAAGATCTGAACACGTTCTTTTTCTTCGCCTTTGGTATTCATTTCTTTGATTTTTTGGTGAACTTTCACTATCATACCTGGTTTGTACAATAGTTCTTGTTTGGTATTCTCGGTCATAAAAATATTTTCATTTTTTAAACAGTGGGCTTATTTTAGCCGATTTTATTCATTTTGTCAATATCTAGACATTTAGGCCTGTTTTGCCAGCTGATTGGTAATAATTTTGGCTACGCTATCAATAGTTTCCGAAAGTTTACCGGTTTCATTGATAATTTGGAAATCATATTCGTTTGCCGCCGCCATTTCATTTTGGGCAGTTTGCATTCGATCGTTTAATTCTTGTACACTGACGGCACCACGGCGGCTGATGCGATTTTTGAGGTCATTTAAATTACCCGGCACTAGAAAAATGGATAAATTTTTGTAATGGGCATCGTTCAGGTGGCGACGGCCGTTGACATCCACATTTGTAAAAACAACATCAAAATTTTTCAGTTTATTTTCCAATTCTTTTTTTTCTATACCATAATAATTATCGGCATAAAAATTGTGTTCAACTGTTTCGTTATTTTCAATCTTTTTTTCAAAGGTCGGTTTGTCAGTAAAATAATAAGTGATTCCGTTTTTGTCTTCTTTCCGAGGGGTGCGAGTAGTGGTAGTTATTAGTTTGGCAGAGCGCGCAAATTTTTTGAGCAACGCCGAGATGACCACATCTTTGCCGCCACCGGAAGGAGAGGAGATTATTACTAGTAATCCAGATTTGTTCATATTTAAAATAAAAAAATATTATTCTACTTATTTGTTGTGTAGGGATTCTTCGCTTCGCTCAGAATGACGAACGAGATTTCCGCTTTCCTGCTTTCGTATAAAACTACGGCGAGGCAAAGCACGGGAATGACAACTGAAAGTTTTTTATATTATTTTAATAAAAGTAAGAATTTGTCCAGTTCAGAAGGTAGGGCGGAATTGAATTCTTGGCGTTCACCATCCAGATCTTTGAAAGCCAACTTGGTACAATGCAAAAATAAACGACCGCAAATTTTATCCCATTTATCTTTACGTTTTTTTTGAAAATATAGTGGGTCGCTCACAACTGGGTGGTTGTATGCCAGCAGATGGGTTCGAATTTGATGCATACGGCCGGTGTGGATTTTGACACGCAGTAAAGTAAAATTGACGAATCTTTTTTCTACCCAAAATTCAGTCAAGGCATTTTTTCCTGTGATATTGAGCACACCTCTTTCAGTCATTGGTCGAGCGGACATACGATCGTTATTTTTGGAACGTTCAATTGGGAAATTTATTTCATCCCAATCTTTGGCGACTTGTCCGTGAACCAAAACTAAATATTCTTTTTCAACGGTGCGATTTTTAAACTGATCTTTTAAATTTACAAACATTGGTTGGGTACGGGCTACTACCAGCAATCCGGAAGCTTCTTTGTCCAGACGGTGCACAATGCCCGGGCGTTTTGGATCCTCGCCTACATTTTTTAATTCAGGATATTTTTTGAGCAAAATGGCCGCGACCGAATCCGGTTCGTTTTTTTCGGTGGAGTGGGAGAGCAGACCGTTGGGTTTTTCGATGACGATATAGTCTTCGGTTTTGGAAATAATTTTTATTTCGCCGACTGGTTTTTTAACAAGCGGTTCTCTTTTGTTTGGATTATCTGTTTTGCTTTTTTTGTCTGAAGCCGGTTTTTTTATTTTGGGTTCTTCAATAATCACTTCGTCGTTGGTTTTTAAATAAAGACCAGTTTTGGTAGCTAATTTGTTGTTGATCGAAACAAAATCATCGGCAATCAATTTTTGAATTTTGGAGCGTGATATTTTTAATTTTTCCACCAAAAAAATATCCAATCTTTTCGATACCGGTTCGGTGAATTTTATTTTTTTTGATTTATTTTTCATTTTAAACGGATAGTTTAATTATTGGATTGACTGGTTTGTGCGAAGGTTGGTCGGTTGGAACAGAATTAGCTTTGTGCTGAATCGCGCTAGCGATACCGCCGGAGCCGTGGATTTCACCTTGCGAAGTAATTTTGGTCTGATCACCAACTCGGCTGGCGGTCACGGTATGGGTGTTGGCTGATAATGTGGTGATCCCGTGATGATCTGCTTGATTTTGGTTTTCGTTTCGTATTAGTGATTTGGACAGGTGCTCCCCTATTTTTTTTAAGGTTTCGTGCTGGTGTGCTGATAGGTGTTCACCCTGAGAATAGGTTTCATGTTGAATTTTGGCGATCATTTTTTGCGCTTGAAATTTACTGAGTCCGCCTTGTCGAATATAATGTTGTTGTTTTAAAACTTGAGATTTTATAGCTTCAATAGCGGCTGGAGAGTCTTTTAGCGAACCAAATCCATGAAAATTTTGTGCGATTGCGGTGTGTAGCTTGCCGGCAAAACCAGCAGTGCTTTTGGCACTAAACGACATACCTGGCTTGGCGGTAGGTGCTTTAAAATGCTCGAGGATTGACATATTTGTAAGTTATAGTGCGCCCAGATGGACTCGGACCATCGACCCCGGCCTTATAAGGGCCGTGCTCTAACCAGCTGAGCTATGGGCGCAAAGCTGATTTACTCGTTAGCGATGATAATGGCATTATACCTACATTTATTGAAAAATTCAAGGGTTAGTGGTATTTAATTTAGAGGGTTGCCAGTTGGTGGAAAAATTGGTAGAATTGTACCACTATGAACTGGAATGAAAAAGCATTTTTACGGATTAATGCGCTGGTCGGCAAAAATCGCTGGCTGGATGTTTTTGGGCGGGCTGGCGCCGAGTGGGTAATAGTAGCTATGGTGGGGTGGTACACGGCCATTAGTTTTGTTTTGTATTTTGGTAATGTGGTGGCAATGTGGATACCGATAGTCAGTTTGGGGGTATTCGGGATTATTAGTTGGGTGATAAGTGGTTTGATTGGTTTGATAGTTAGAGAAGTCCGCCCACGTCTCAAATTTCCAGAGATAAAAATTTTATTTTGGCCGTTGTATAATACCAAATCCTTCCCGTCTGACCATACGATGTTTGCTTTTTTGATATTTTTTTTCGCTTTAATTTTTGGTTTTCCGACAGCTTGGTCATTGTTGTTATTGGCAATTTGGGTGGCGTGGGGGAGGATATATGCCGGGTTACATTATCCACTCGATATTGTAGGTGGAATTGTTTTGGCCTTCATTATGGCCTCAATTGCTTCTTTTCTTTTATTGTTTAGTGGAGTATTTGAATTATTTTAATTGTATCTTATAAATTAAAATTAATTATGAAAGCGATTATTTTAGCGGGAGGATTGGGGACCAGATTGCGTCCATTAACCAACGAAACCCCAAAACCGTTGTTGCCGATTAGCGGCAAGCCGATTATTGAACATGCGATTTTAAATTTCAAAAAGCATGGCATCAAAGATATTATTTTATCGGTTGGTTTCCGAGCGGAAAAAATAAAAGAATATTTTGGTGGTGGCGAAAAATTGGGTGTGAATATTGAATATTGTATTGAAGATGCACCACTTGGTACTGGTGGAGCCTTAAAAAAAGCGGCGGAAAATATCAGCGAAACTTTTGTAGCAATCAATGGTGATAATCTGGCGGATTTTGATTGGACAATGGCATTACAAACTCATCGCAATACTAGTGCCAAAATTACTTTGCAATTATTTCCGGTAGAGGATGTGACCAAATTTGGAATTGCGCGATTGGATGATGGTAAAATTGTAGAATTTATTGAAAAGCCTACAGTGGAGCAAGCGCCTTCAAATTTGAATAATGCGGGCGGTTATATTATGGAAAAAGAAGTGATCGATGTTTTGCCGGAAGGATTTTGCAGTATTGAAAAAGATTGTTTTGAAAAATTGGCGGCGACGGGGGTGGTGTATGCGCATCATCACTCTGGGCAGTGGTATCCGACGGATACGATTGAGAAGTATATGTATGCGAATGAGAATTTTCTGCCATTATCATAATTATTTTCATATTTTGAGGAAATAATTTACATTCTCTCGCTGTGAAAATCCTCGGGAAATTTGCAAACTCCTTCGACTCTGTCTCTGAACTCCTCGCTTGACGCTCGTCAAACAGCAGAGACAGCCACGCCTCACTCGCTTGCAAATTGTCACCTCGTATTTTCAATGCTCGTTCATTGTAAATTATTCCCTCAAAATATTCGTAGTTTTTATTTTTGTCATTCCCGCGAAAGCGGGAATCCAGCCGTTTGAGTGATAAATTAATTTATGCCAACATCATTTAGTTTTAAAAAGATAGTTTTGATAATTTTCGTTCTTGCTTTTGTGTCTTTGTTCGGGTTGTTCATTTATCGCCGATTGCATCGACCAAAATATGTGCCTTTGCCGCCGCGGCCGGAGATAAGTATTACTATTATTCCGGGGTGGAATTTGCGGCAGATTGCGGCGGATTGGAAATCTAAGGGGTTGATAAAATCGGAAGATGAGTTGTATGGTTTGGTAGGCAAGCCTGCTTATAATTATAAAGCTCACAAAGAAATCGCACCGAAGATTTTGTTTGCGAGCACTTCTACTTGGAATTATTTTTTGAAAGATAAATCAAATTATTTATCTTACGAAGGGTATTTTTTGCCAGATACTTATCGGGTGTATGCGGATGCTAAGCCGGAAGAGATAATTAAAAAAGTTTTTGCCAATTTGGATGAAAAAATTACGCCGGAAATGCGCACGGAAATTGATAGACAACACAAAAGTATTTTTGAAATTTTGACGATGGCGTCGGTGGTGGAAAAGGAAGCGCCGACATCAGATAGTATGGGAGTGGTGGCGGATATTTTTTGGCGACGTTTCAAGGCGGGTTGGCCTCTGCAATCTTGCGCGACGGTGAATTATGTTACCGGTAAAAGTGATCCGGCGGTGACGGCTAAGGACAGAGCGATTGATTCGTTGTATAATACTTATAAATATCCGGGGTTGCCATTGGGGCCGATTAGTAATTCTAGTTTGAATGCTGTTAAGGCGGTGATTTATCCTATTAAAAATGATTATTGGTATTTTATGAGTGGGAGCGATGGGGTGATGCATTATGCGAAAACATTGGATGAACATAATCGGAATGTTTATCGATATTTGCGATAGTGGAATATTGGCGATAAGGATAAACATTTCCATTCTCTCACTATAAAAATATTCGTAATTTGTGATTCATTTCGCTCTGTCTCTGAACTCGCCTGCGGGCTCAAATAGTAGAGACAGACGCGATCAATTCATCTACAAATTTTACTCATATTTTTAATGTTCGTTCATCGGAAATATTTGTCCTTATCTTTTAAATATGTAGAGGGGCTGTCACCAAATGACAAAAATAGCCCAATCGTCATTCTGAATGGAATGAAGAATCCCTTATATTAGTCACTAAGGGATCTTTCTCCGCCTTTGGCGGATCAGGATGACATTTGTGATAGTTCTATAGAATCAATTTTATGAAAACATCCGAATTTGATTACAATTTACCGGTGGAATTGATTGCGCAGACTCCGCTTGAACCGCGGGATTCTTCGCGGTTGTTGGTGGTGGATAAAAATAGTAAAACATTCAAGCATGAACATTTTTACGATATTTTTAATTATTTGCAAGAAGGGGATTTGTTGGTTTGGAATAATTCGAAAGTGTTTAAGGCCAGGTTGCATGGGACGGTGATGCTTGATGGTTCCACTGCAAATATAAAATTGCGTGAGCCTTCGACGGACAAAATATTGAATGTGCCGCAGATAGAAATTTTTTTGGTAAGACCAATGGAAAATTTTGGGGTGTGGAAAGTGTTGGCTAAGCCTGGGAGAAAATTGCGACTAGGAATGAAAGTGATATTTGCGCCGGATTTTGTGGCGGAAGTGATGACCAAAGAAAGTGATGGGACACTTTTGGTGCAGTTTAATGAAAATGATGTTGCAGTGCGTGCCAAGGCCAATCAGTATGGTGAAGTGCCGACACCGCCGTATATTAAAATTAAACAATCGGTCGGTTTGGAGAGTCGTTATCAGACGGTGTATGCGCAGATTGAAGGTTCGGTCGCGGCACCGACGGCGGGTTTTCATTTTACACCAGAATTGATTGAAAAATTAAAAAATAAAGGCGTGGAATTTGCCGAGATTACTTTGCATGTCGGTCTGGGAACATTTTTGCCTGTGAAAACCGATAACATCGAGGAACACAAAATGCACAGTGAATGGGTAGAGTTGTCCGATAAAAATGCGCATCTGATAAACAACGCCAAAGCGCAAGGTCGGCGCGTGATTGCAGTTGGTACAACGACAGTGCGTACCCTCGAAGGTATTTCACAAAGTTTAGAAGGCAATGTGATTAAACAATGGCAAGGAGATGTAAATATTTTTATCAGCCCAGGATTTAAATTTAAAATTGTGGATGCGTTGATCACCAACTTTCATTTGCCAAAATCTACTTTGTTAATGTTGGTTAGTGCTTTTATTGGCGACACTCAGTTTACTTTGGATTGTTACGAATCAGCCGTAAAAAATAAATATCGTTTTTTTAGTTTTGGCGATGCCATGTTAATCAAATAATAAAATTTTATGTGGGATATATTGTTAATATCGTTTCGTGAATCATTTGAAGCATGGTTGGTGGTTGGAATAATTATTACTTTTTTAAAAAATAGCGGACGTGGATCTTTGGTGAAGCCGGTTTACTGGGGTGCGGTTTTTGGTATCGTGATTAGTTTATTTTTGGGAGCGACAATTTTTTCAGAAGCATCGTCTCTGGATGAACATGGTAAAGAAATTTTTGAAGCTGTGATGATGATATTGGCGGCTGGACTCGTAGGGTATTTTGTTGTTTGGATGAGCCACCAAAATCGTTCGGTGACTACGCACATCAAAACTCAAGTAGAAAAACGATCTACTTGGATAGAAATATTTTTGTTAAGTTTGTTGTCGGTGGTGCGTGAAGGAGTGGAGCTCACCGTATTTGTATTGACCAAAGTAGGCAGTGCACCAAATAAAATTATTTTTATCGCCGCTTGTGGTCTAGTGGTTTCGCTGATTGCTGCCTATGTGATATTTTTGGCCGCCTCACATTATCTATTGAAATATATATTTAAACTTCTGGGGATTTTATTGATCTTTTTGGGAGCGGAAATGTTCAGCGAAGGAATACTAAAATTTTTACCGTTAAGTGGCGAAGATTGGGAAACAGTTTTCTCGCTAATATTTGTTCTACCAGCTTTCTTTGTCTTCTTCAAAAATGATTTTTTCCAATGGCGAAAGGACAGGAATCTAAAAAATATTTAGTAGCACTTTCATCAAATAAGAAAAATCATTCCATTGTCATTCTGAATGAAATGAAGAATCCCTTACGCTAGGCACTAAGGGATCCTTCTGTGCCCTTTGGCGGATCAGGATGGCATTTGGTGACAGCGCCTTGGTGCGAACGAATTGTTAAATTAATAATAAAATAAAAGAAGCAGGTAATATTTTTACCTGCTTCTTTTATTTTTTTCGATTTTAATTCTTCTTTTCGTTTAGCCTTCGATAGTCACACCCATCTGTTTGGCAGTACCTTCTACCATCTTCATGGCCGCTTCCAAACTATTGGCTTTCAAGTCCGGCATCTTTTTCTCAGCAATCGATTTCACTTGCGCTTTGGTAAGTTTGCCTACTTTTTCTTGTAAAGGTTTGGCAGATCCTTTGGCAATTTTGGCTTCTTTTTTGATCAACTCCGACATTGGAGCAATCTTCATGATGAAGCTGAAACTGCGATCGGCATAGACGGTAATAATTACCGGCACGACTTCACCTTTTCTATCTTGAGTTTTGTCGTTGAATTCTTTACAAAAACCTTGGATGTTCACACCGTGTTGACCAAGCGCTGGACCGACTGGAGGCGCTGGGTTGGCGGCTCCACCCATTATTTGTAATTTGATTTGGGTTAAAACTTTTTTTGCCATATTATAAGTTATTTATTTAGATTCCCATTTGCATGGGAATGACAAACGATGAGAAGCGCCAATGAAGGCCACCGTTTAGTCAAGCTGTCATCCTGAACATAGTGAAGGATCCCTTAAAGTCAGAGCGGAGGGATTCTTCGCTTCGCTCAGAATGACAGGAAGAATGACAGTATATTACTTAAATTTTCTTAACTTGTAAAGCGTCCAATTCTATCGGTGTCTCACGGCCAAACATAGTGACCATCACTTTGATCTTGCCGCGTTCAGCATCAATATGAGAAACTTTACCTTCAAAGTTTTTGAACGGTCCATCGTTGATACGCACGACATCGTTCACTTCCACATCGATCTTGTGCTGAGAAGCTTCGGCAGATGTGCGTTTCAAAAGTTGTTCAACTTCTTTTTGGTCGATTGGGGTTGGGGTAGTACCGGAGCCGATAAAGCCAGTCACATTCGGAGTGTTGCGCACCACATACCAGCTATCGTCGGTCACAACCATCTCTACAAGCACATACCCAGGGAAGATTTTTTCTTCCAGAGTCGTGCGTTTGCCATTTTTAATTTTAATTTTTTGTTCTTTTGGAACCAAGACATTAAAAATTTTGTCTTGCATCATAAAAGACTCAACGCGCTGTTCTAAATTGCGTTTTACATTTTCTTCGTAGCCACTATATGTATGTAATACATACCAGCGGCGTCCTAAATTGAGGGTTTGTTTTGCCATATTGTAATGTTATTCCCGTGACCAGTCATTCGACCGGTTTAAAAAACGGGAATTTCTGCTCCTTAAAAATTAACGAGAAATAATTTGTTCAATACCAAAGCTAAAGATGTAATCTAAGACTACAAAAAACAAGGAAATCCCTACACTTAAACCAACTACCAACAAACTATAATTGATGGTCTGTTGTTTGGTTGGCCATGTGACCTTTTTCATCTCGGCGTATGAACCAGTAAAGTAATTTTTGGCTGAGTCGATAATGTTCATATGTTTATTGTCATTTTTTACTGTCATTCCCGTGCAAACGGGAATCTAGTTTGGCTAATATTAGCCAAGTTATATAATTTTTGTTTTTTAAAACAGCCTCGTGGCTGCTTAACAGGGATAATATACCAGCTGGGGGGATAAAAGTCAAGGGCAAATTATGCACGGCAGTAATCTAAACTTGTTATTTTCCTCAAAACAAAAACAGTGATTTTGTGATTACTCGTTTGGCTGAAAAGGGTGGTTTGGATGCTGGTCGTTGGTTGTTGAAAACTTTTGGAAAAAGAAAAGTAAAAAATATTGTGAAGAGTAGTCGAAATGTTTCCGTTAAGTCTAAAAATTTTTGGTCAATTATTTAGAATATGTTTTTAATTACCTTACCTCCACCAACGGCTAAATTGTTGGAAGAAATGGAAAGCCATACTTGGTTGAAGGAATTTTATTTAGCTGGAGGCACTGCTTTGGCTTTACAATATGGACATCGTAAGTCTGTAGATTTGGATTGGTTTATTCAGAATAATTTTTCTACCAAAGCATTGTTGGTCAAGTTAAAAAAACACGGAAAATTTAATTTACTTAATGAGGAAGAAAATACTATAGAGGGTTATCTCAATGAAGTGAAATTAAGTTTCATGACTTATCCGTATAAATTAGTTCAGAAGAAAATAAAATTTTCTAACAATGTTTTTTGGCTGGATCTCAAGATATCGCTTTAATGAAATTATCGGCAATTTCTCAACATAATACCAAAAAAGATTTTATTGATTTATATTGGTATTTACATAAAGAGAAAACTGATTTAAATAGTTTATTTGGTAAGATGAAAACTAAATTTTCCGGTATTGATTATGATATGATGCATATTTGTAAGTCTCTGGTTTACTTTAAGGAAGCTGATAAAGAAGTGATGCCTATGATGATCGAACCGATTGGTTGGGAAAAGGTAAAAAAGTTTTTTATAGATGAAGTGAAAAAAATTGTTTAAAAAATCACCGACTGTCGGTGATTTTTTTGTTTTAAGGGATTCCTCGGCTTTGCTCGGAATGGCAGTGTGGATTCCCGTCCCCGATCAGGTCGAGGACAAGCTTTCACGGGAATGACAGGGGGGATTGCTTCGTTCAGTCATTCGACTGAACTCGCAATGACATTAAATATCTAAGTTTTTTACATATTTCGCCTGAGTCTGAATGAACTTCTTGCGAGGTTCTACTTCGTCGCCCATCAAGATTTCAAATGTCTCGTTGGCCAGTTCGGCATCTTCTACATTGATTACTTTCATGATGCGATTTTTTGGATCCATGGTGGTGGTCCAAAGTTGTTCGGGATTCATTTCTCCCAAACCTTTATAGCGCTGGATATTTATTTTTACACCACCTACTGTGAAGGTTTCCAATTCAGTATCACCTTCGGCGCCTTCGCCACCGCCAGCTTGTTCGACCGGTTCTTCTTCTTTTTTCTTTTTACTTTTGGCTTCGGTTTTGTCGGCTTTTTGGTTGGTAACTTCTTCGATGAGCTTGTCTCTCTCGGCTTCATCGAAAGCGTAGCGGATTTCTTTGCCAACTTTTACACCATAGAGCGGTGGTTGGGCGATGTAGATGTGGCCACCGACGATGAGTTGAGGGAAGTGGCGATAGAAAAATGTCAAAAGCAAAGTGCGGATATGAGCGCCGTCCACGTCGGCATCGGTCATGATGATAATGCGGTGGTAGCGCAATTTGGTGATATCAAATTGTTCGCCGATGTTGCAACCGATGGCGATGATTAGAGATTTCAATTCGTTGTTGCCGAGGATTTTGTCGATGCGAGCGCGCTCGACATTGAGTACTTTTCCGCGCAAGGGGAGGATAGCCTGGAATTCACGGTCGCGGCCTTGTTTAGCCGATCCACCAGCGGAATCTCCCTCTACAATATATAGCTCGGATAATTCGGCGTCGCGCGAAGAACAATCGGCGAGTTTACCAGGTAGTGTGAAACCTTCCAACGCACCTTTGCGGAGGATTGCATCACGGGCGATCTTGGCGGCGTTGCGGGCGCGAGAGGCGAGCAAACATTTGTTGATAATCGCTTCGCCGTCTTTGGGATTTTCTTCTAAAAATATAGCGAACTGTTCGTTCGTGACTGTTTCCACCGCGGTCTTGGCTTCTGTGTTGCCGAGTTTGGATTTGGTTTGGCCTTCGAATTGTGGTTCGCGGAGTTTGATGGAGATTACGGCGTTAAGACCTTCTTTTACATCTTCACCGGTGAGGTTGGCGTCTTTTTCTTTTAGGAAACCTTTGTTGCGAGCGTAAGTATTCAGACAACGAGTGAGTGCGGTGCGAAAACCTTGCACATGCGTACCGCCGTCTGGGTTGTGAATATTGTTGGTAAAAGCAAACAGCGATTCGGTATATTCCTCGCTATATTGTAAAGCCAATTCTACTTTTACATCTTCAGCTTCCTTTTCTACATAAAAAATAGTTTCGTTTTTGATTTCTTTGTGTTGGTTCAAATAGCGCACAAAAGAGGCAATACCACCTTCAAAGAAAAATTGGTAGGTTGGATCTGGAAATGGAATAGAATTTTTGTCAGTATCTTTTTCTTCTGCACTGCGGCGATCTTTTAGAATTAATTTTACACCTTTGGAAAGATAAGCATATTGGCGTAAATGGTCAACGATGATTTTCCAATCCAAATCCAAAGTTTCAAAAATACTATCATCGGGACGGAAGGTGATAGTGGTGCCGGTATCTTTGCATTTGCCGATAGTTTTGACTCTGCTCTGTGGTTTACCGATTTTGAAATCTTGTATCCAAATTTGGCCTTCGCGATGTACTTCGGCACGCAGGTCGATAGATAAAGCATTAACTACGGAGACACCGACGCCATGCAAACCACCGGAAATTTTATAGCCGCCATCACCGAATTTTCCACCGGCGTGCAAGATGGTAAGTACTACTTCTAAAGCGGAAATTTTTTGGGTAGGGTGAATGTCCACTGGGATACCGCGACCATTGTCTTTAACTTTTACTTTATGGTCGGGCAAAAGGGTGACGTGAATTTCGTTGCAATAGCCGGCCATCGCTTCATCGATAGCATTGTCCACAACTTCCCAGATCAAATGATGCAAGCCAGTGGGGCCAGTCGAGCCAATATACATACCAGGACGACGACGCACCGCTTCGAGACCTTCGAGCACGGTGATGTTTTTGGCGCTATAGCCTTCATCGACTGGTTTGGATGGTTTGGTTTCGGTTTTTGTTGGTTTTGTTTCTTTCACTTCCTCAACCCTCCCGCGTTGTGTACTTTTTGGCATAGTATTTTTAACTAAATTTACATAGATTATTTTACCATATAATAGGTAACAGGGCAAGGTTTGGAAAAAGGATAAAAATAGGGTATAATAATAACTAGATTCCCGTTTTCACGGGAATGACAAATTAGACAGAACGACATGTAATATGTTGAATATTTATAATTATAAAAATAACGACAACAAACAAAATGGCGATCTGTCGGCTAAAGAGCAGTCGGTAAAAACTGCGAAAGCCGATGTTGGTCGTTTTGAAGATGTGACCGGTGAATTTACCAAGAAGCAATTTGAACATAGTGTCTGGTTTTCCAAACACAAGGTGTTATTATACAAATTGACAGTGGGGCTGATGATTTTGTTGTCGCTAATTTTTTGGGGTATTAGTTTGCCACAGTGGGGTGATTATCTTATCAATGGGATCGTGGCGGATATTAAATTAGGCAATGATCTAGTTACTTTTCCAGATTATACCGGTATTCACGAACATTATTCTCCCAAACCTTTGCAAGTAGCCGGTGTCAATACTTATGCCGACGGTGTACAGTCGTATGATCTGGTAGCTGAGGTGGCTAATCCCAATCCAAATTTTATTGTTTATTTTGATTATTATTTTACTTTTGGTGAAAATAAAACTCCGGTTCAGCATTCATTTTTGTTGGCTGGAGAAAATCGGCCGTTGGTTTATTTTGGATTAAAAGGTGATTATCCCAATGGTGTAAATTTGGTATTGGATAATCTAGCTTGGAAACGAGTGTCAACACATGATATAAAAGACGCAATTGGTTGGCAAAATGATCGGCTAAATTTTGGTGTAACGGATTTTTCTTTTACATCGCCACAGTTGGGAGAGGAAGGGGTGCTGTCCAATGTGGCAATTTTCGATTTTCACAATAATTCCGCCTATGGTTATCGTGACGGCGAGTTTATAGTTGGTTTGATGCAAGCCGGTAGCTTGGCTGGGGTGATGCCACTCAAATTAGAAAATTTTAAATCTCAGGAGACGCGCGCGATTGATCTGCGCAATTTTACCGATAATTTATTAATTTCGGATGTACAGGTGTTTCCGGTGATTGACATTTACCAAAAGGAAGCGTATCTTGCACCGGATAGATAAATATGTTGAATTTATCCAAATTTTCTCCGCGCAGTTTTGATTGGCTGTTGTTTTTTTCAGCTTTGCTTTTGTGTGCCTTGGGATTGTCGGCGATTTACAGTGTGCAGTTGTCGCGCGGGCCGGAGGTGGATTATGTGCGCAAACAATTTATTGCCATTGGTATCGGACTGGTCGGTTTATTTTTTTCCAGTTTGATGCAACCGAGTTTTTTTCGGACATTATCCAAACCATTTTATTTTTTTTCTTTGTTATTGATGGTGGCGGTGCTGATATTTGGTACTACGATTCGCGGTACGCGCGGTTGGTTTGTCTTTGGGGGATTTTCTTTTCAACCGGTGGAATTGGCCAAGGCGGCTTTGATTTTGATTTTGGCTTATTCTATTTCGAATTTTGGACGACGGTTTGAACGGCCATTGTATTTTTTTGGTACATTGATTATTACCTTGGTGGCGATTGGATTGACGATGATGCAACCGGATTTGGGTTCGGCGGTGTTGCTTGGGACGATTTGGTTCACACTGATTTTATTGACTGGTGCGCGGCGAACTTTGGTGATTTCGTTTGTTGGTTTGATGATTTTGTTTTCGGTGTTTGCTTGGTTTTTTTTATTGCATGATTATCAAAAAGAGCGCGTATTGACATTTGTTGATGCCAATCGTGATCCACTGGGGGCTGGGTATAATACGACTCAGGCGGTGATTGCGGTAGGTTCGGGACAATTCTTTGGCAAAGGTTTGGGTTTTGGATCGCAGAGTCAGTTGAGATTTTTACCGGAAGCGCAAACGGATTTTGTATTTTCGGTGATTGGCGAGGAGCTGGGTTTTGCCGGTGTGGTGGTGATGCTAACTTTATTTACTGTGATGTTGTGGCGGTTGGTGGTTCTGATTCGTGCTAGTGATGATGATTTTGCGTCGGTGGTAGTTAGTGGTATTACGGTGGTATTTGCGGCGCAATTATTTATCAATGTTGGGGCGAATCTGGGTTTATTGCCGGTGACTGGTGTGACTTTGCCATTTGTGAGTTATGGTGGATCGTCTTTGATTATTAATTTGGTTTTGATCGGGGTGGCGGAGAGTATGGTCGTGAGAAGATATTGATATGAATACAAAAATTACTCAAGTTTGAAAATAAATTTTAGAAATGATAGTTTTGGAATATGTCAAAATTTAAAATACAATCTAAAATGAAGCCGGCTGGCGATCAGCCAAAAGCGATAGAGCAACTGGTGGTCGGTGTGAATAAAGGGTTTGCCAAACAAACTCTGCTTGGGGTTACCGGTTCGGGCAAGACTT
>JAVHSM010000021.1:0-18306 GCA_036172155.1 Candidatus Magasanikiibacteriota bacterium | reverse complement strand
CTGTGGATGTGAATAGTTTTGAGGCGGCCTATACCGCCCATCAAGATTTATCTCGTGCCGGCGCTGAGCAAAAATTCAAAGGCGGTTTGGCGGATCACGGCGAGATGTCGGTGAAGTACCATACAGCTACGCATTTGCTCAATGCCGCATTGAATCAGGTGCTGGGCGCGCATGTGCAACAGCGTGGTAGTAATATTACAGCCGAACGTTTGCGTTTTGATTTTTCTCATCCGGAAAAAATGAGCGAAGAGCAAAAAAAAGCAGTGGAAGATTTGGTCAATTACGCGATCAGTCACGATTACCATGTATCGTTTGCCGAAATGACCGTAGCGGAAGCCAAAGCACAAGGTGCGTTTGGTGTGTTTGAAGATAAATATGGAAATAAAGTAAAAGTATATTCGGTAGGTGAACCAAATATCACACCTTCGGCGACAGTCAACTCCCAAACATTCAGCAAAGAAATTTGTGGCGGTCCACACGTCGAGCATACAGGTATCATGGGTAAATTTAAAATTGTCAAAGAAGAAGCAGTGTCGAGTGGTATTCGACGCATCAAGGCAATACTAGAATAATTGTGATCAAAAATTATCTTCAGAAATTATATTCCATGCGCGCACAGTTTGCCAAATATTTTACCATCGGCATTGGTGCTGTTGTTTTGGATATTTGGTCGCTACATTTTTTAGTTAGTATCGGTGTTGATCCAATTTTGTCGATCGTGATCAATCAATTAATAATAATCAATTTAGTATTCTTGTTAAATAAATATTGGGCATTTGGCGCCAAAGGCACTACTCATGAGCAAGTTATCAAATTTTATCTAGTGGCCGGTTTTAATTATCTGTTTGCCATCGGCTGGATGTGGTTTTTCACCAATCTAATAAATTTGCATCAGTATATTCAATATTTAGGCGTCTCGCAGACTAATTATTATCTCGTGGTGAGATTGGTAAATGTAGCTCTGGCAGTCTCCTGGAATTTCTTACTTTACAAATTTTTTGTCTATCGCCATAAAGAGGGGGATGTGAATAAAACCATAATAGAAGCGGGGATATAATATATTTTGGCTATGACTAGCCAATTTTGTTAGAATTATTGACAAAAATTGGTTTTAGACTTACCCCCTTGACTAAATCTATTTTTTTAGCTAAACTATAACCAAATTAATTTTATTCCAATGGTCAGCAAACAAGATGTTATCGAATTAAAGGGAGCAATTGAAGAATTGTTACCGGCTGGCACTTTCCGCGTTAAGCTCGAAAGTGGACAGGTCATCATCGCTCATTTATCTGGGAAAATGCGCTTAAATAAAATTCGTTTAAGCTTAGGCGACCAGGTAAAGGTAGAGATGACTCCGTACGATTTGAGTAAAGGGAGAATTACATTCCGTTTTTAGACAATCTATTTTAAGTCCATAGTGTTACTATCGGGCTTCACAATCAACCATTGCGGTGTAGCTTCTCACTTAGAGAGGCGTGGATATCGCGGCAGTGGTTGGTGTTTTTGCTTACTTACTTAATTAATTATTTTCATTTACCTATGAAAGTACGCGCTTCCGTAAAGAAAATTTGCATGAAGTGTCAAACCGTTCGTCGTAAAGGACGCGTGTTTGTAATTTGTGAAAATGCTAAACATAAACAAAGACAAGGTTAATTTATTATTTTATTATGAGAATTGCTAGTACCAATATCCCCAACGAAAAGAAGATTGCTTATGCTTTACCGTATGTTTACGGTATTGGACCAACATTGGCAAACAAAATTTTAAAAGATGCCGGTATTGATGGCAATATCCGCGCCAAAGATTTGACTGAAGCTCAGCAAGATAAATTGCGTGCTATCGTTGAAAAAGATTACAAAACAGAAGGTGATTTGCGTCGTGAAATCATGAGTAATATCAAGCGCTTGAAGGATGTAAAATGCTATCGTGGTATTCGCCATATGAAGCATTTGCCAGTTCGCGGTCAACGCACCAAGACAAATTCACGTACAGTACGTGGTAATGTCCGCAAAACTGCTGTCAGCGGTAAGAAACTTGCTGGTCAGAAGACTTAAAGCAGACGCTTGTTAATTTTAACTACCAGAGATTAAAAAATATGACAGAAGAAAAAATTGCTAAAACTGAAGGCACCTCTGCCAAATCTACAGCCAAGGCTGGTGCAAAATCCAAGAAAAAGAAAGTTGAAAGACAGGTACCACGTGCTAACGCCTATATTCAGGCTACTTACAACAATACCATCATCACTATTTCTGATCCAAACGGCAATGTTTTGGGTTGGTCATCTGCCGGTGTGGTAGGTTTTAAAGGTCCGAAAAAGGCTACTCCTTATGCTGCTTCTTTGGTGACCAAAGATTTGATGGATAAGATTGTAAACTACGGAGTAAAAGAAGTTAGTGTCTTTGTTAAAGGTATCGGTGGTGGTCGTGAGGGTGCGATCCGCGCTCTTCATACCAATGGTTTGAATGTGATGTCTATCAACGATGTAACTCCTATTCCACACAATGGTTGCCGTCCGCCAAAGAGACGCAGAGTGTAACGCAACTGTCATTCCCGACCTGATCGGGAATCCATTAATTAAATAAATTAGATTCCCGTTTTCACGGGAATGACAATAAAAATATTATGGCAAGACAAATTGGACCAAAACACAAATTATGTCGTAAATACGGTGAAAAACTGTGCGATTCTGTAAAATGCCCATTGACCAAAAGACCTTATCCAGCTGGTCAGCATGGCCCAAGCAAGAAACGTCCTAAGGTTTCCGGTTACGGCAAACAGCTTTTGGAAAAACAAAAAGTAAAAAGAATTTACGGTATTTTGGAACGTCAATTTTCCAACTATGTAGAAGAAGCTTCCAAAAAAGTTGGTGATACCAGTAAAATTCTTTTGAATTATTTAGAATCTCGTTTGGATAACACCGTTTATCGCGCTGGTTTGGCTTCTTCTCGTGCCGCCGCCCGCCAAATGGTTAATCATGGACATATCAATGTGAATGGTGAAAAAGTAGATATTCCATCTTATCGCGTAAAAGTTGGTCAGACTGTGACCGCTAGTGAAATTGCAAAAAAGAAAAAATTATTTGAAGGTATTAGCGAAAAACTACAGAAAGTGGAGGCTCCTTCCTGGTTGGGTGTGGACAGTAAAATTGTCGGTGCCAAAATATTAAATGCACCAACAGTTGAAAATCCAAATTTTAATCCAAAAGTTATTATCGAGTTTTACTCTCGCTAATTATTAATTTTAATTTTTATGGAGAATTTTCTTTTACCATCCAAAGTAGAATTTCAACCCGGCGAAACCGAACTTATCGGCTCTTTGGTAATCACCCCATGTTTTCATGGTTATGGTACTACTCTGGGCAATGCCCTGCGTCGTGTTTTGCTATCTTCATTATCCGGTGGTGCTGTCGAAGCTTTCAAAATTAAAGGCGCTCAACATGAATTTACGACAGTTGAAGGTGTACAAGAAGATATAGTAGAAATAATGTTGAATTTAAAACAATTGGCAGTGAAAGTTTTTGGTGATGAATCTGTTACTTTAAATTTAGTAAAAAAAGGTCCCGGTCCGGTGACTGGAGCCGACATCGGACACAATAGTAATACTGAAGTAATTAGCAAAGATTTGGTAATCTGTAATCTTACTACCACCAAAACTCTGGAAATGGAAATTATCGTTGGCAAAGGCCGCGGTTTTGTTCCGGTGGAAGAAAAAGATAAGAAAAATTATCCATTAGGCACAATTGTGATTGATTCTATTTATACTCCTGTAAAAGATGTCGGTTACCGTGTTGAATATACTCGTGTTGGTGATATTACCAATTACGAAAAATTGACCGTTAACATTGAAACCAATGGTACAATTTCTCCTCAGGACGCGGTGAACCAGTCTGTAAAGATTTTGATTGATCATTTTTCCATTATTTTATCCAGTGTTTCCGCCTCTCAACCAAGAGAAGCTGTAAATGCAGTCGAAGCGAATGAAGAAAATGAAAAAGTGGAGGAAGCAGAAATCGAACAGGCGGACAAACCAAAAAAGAAAGTTTCTAAGAAAAAGTAATTATTAAGGTATTTTATTGATATGCGCCATTTAGTAAAAAAAGTTACATTAGATCGCAAAACAGCGGCGCGTCGCTCATTGCTTGCAAATTTGGCAGAGAGTTTGATTATTTACGAAAAAATCAAAACTACCAAAGCAAAAGCTAAGGCTGTACGCTCGCTAGTAGAAAGATTGATCACCAAAGCCAAACCAAACGATTTGGCCGCACGTCGTCAATTGATGCGTGTTTTATATACAGACAACGCCATCAAAAAAATGTTGGAAGTGATTGGTCCTCGCTTTGCCAAAAGACAAGGTGGTTATACTCGCATCACTTTACTAGGTAATCGCAAAGGCGATTCCGGTGAAGAAGCGATGATCGAATTTGTTTAATTGTTAATATTGTATGTCTACTAGAAAAACCATTGAAATCGACGCTACCGGACAAGCTCCTGGTCGTTTGGCCACTAAAATTGCTACACTTTTGATGGGTAAACACAAAGTGAAATATACTCCACATTTGGATTTGGGAGATAAAGTGGTGATTACCAATTATGATAAAGTTGTTTTTACCGGTAAAAAAATGGAACAAAAACTTTATCGTCATCATACCAATCATCCAGGTGGTTTGAAAGAAAAGCAAGCCAAAACATTGATGGCTGAAAAACCGGAAGAAACGATAAAATCGGCTGTCGCTAAAATGTTACCAAAAAACAAATTGCGCGATCAACGTATGAATCGTTTGCATTTTAAGAAATAATAAATTAGCACTATGATTAAGATCAGTTCAGCTGAAAGCAATCGTGCCGTCGGTCGCCGCAAAAGAGCTTCCGCTCGCGTTCGTATTGGCAAAGGCAGTGGTAAAATTACTATCAACAAAAAAGATTATAAAGAATTTTTGCCATATTTTCAATGGCAAGATATCGTGGTTGCGCCTCTTAAGGCTTTGGCCAAAGAAAAAGATTTGGATGTGTCCTGTATCGTAGCTGGCGGTGGTAAAAAAAGTCAGGCGATAGCAGTTCAGCTTGGATTGGCTCGCGCTTTGATATTGTGGAATGAAGAATTCAAAAAGACTTTGAAAACTCTTGGCTTCTTGACTCGTGATCCACGCATCAAAGAACGCAAGAAGTTCGGTTTGAAAAAAGCTCGTCGTGCACCACAGTGGGCAAAACGTTAAAAATGTCATTCTCGCGAAAGCGGGAATCTAAAACACTTGCTTTATGTGAGTGTTTTTTTATTTGATTTTAATAAATTTTTATGATAGTGTAAAATCACTTGCTTGTTGTTGGTTTGGAGGTGTATTATGCCAGATAAACATGGTAGACCAATTGAAGATGATGTGTTTGTTTGTGAATTATGTGTTTGTTACCTGTTGCTGGGTGAGTGTTTGGAAGATTACGCCAAAGCATCGGCTTTCGAAGACCACAGTTCACCTTGCTATGACTGTATTCAGGGTCGAGGTAATCGAAAGTGTTTTAGCCGTGGTATATCAATTCCAGAACAATTTAGTCTGGATGGGGAGACTAAAATAAGTTAAAGCAATGGGTAAGAATGGCCAATGGGCGACCGCCACAAGTGTCGCCCCCAAAACAAAAATCCCGACAAAGTCGGGATTTTTGTTTATTGATTTTAGCAGTGTTTTGAGGTAAACTAGTATGGTTAATTAGAAATTATGAAATCGTTTACTGTTACTCAAAATACATCTTTTTTAACGGCGGCTTCGATTTTACAAAAGGTGATTTCTTTTGTTTATTTTACTTTTGTCGCGCGTTTGATTGGGGTAGAAAATACCGGGGCTTATTTTTTTGCGCTTACTTTCACTACTATATTTACGGTGGTAGCGGATTTTGGCATGGGACCGGTTTTGACTCGCGAAACAGCACGATATCCGGAAAGTAGTGAACTGTATCTCAATACGGTTTTTTGGTCGAAAGTGATTTTTGGTCTGGGGGCGTATGTCTTGGTGGTGTTTTTTATTAATGTTTTTAATTATCCGTCGCTGATCAAATTGTTGGTTTATCTTTCAGGTATTACGATGTTTTTTGATAATTTACATGCCGCTTTTTATTCTGTTTTTCGAGCGCGTAAAAATTTAATTTTTGAATCTGTTGGGATTATATTTTCACAGGCTTTGACGCTGATTATTGGATCGATCGCACTGTTTAGTCATTGGTCACTTTATTGGTTGATCCTGGCTTATACTATTCCCGCTTTTTTAAATTTCATTTTTTCGGCAATCTGTTTGCGTCGAGTTTATAAGATTAAATACGCTTTTACTTTTGATAAAGATACTTTTAAAATATTTTTTTCGTTGGCAGTGCCGTTTGCTTTGGCCGGAATAATTGGGCGTCTTTATTCATATAGCGACTCATTGTTGATGTCCAAGATGTTGGGAGCGCAAGAGCTCGGTTGGTGGAGCGTACCTTATAAAATCACCTTTGCTTTTCAGTTTATTCCGGTGGCATTATCGGCCAGTGTTTATCCAGTGATGAGCGGATTATTTTTGACCGACAAAGAAAAAATTGGCGATTTATTTTTGAAATCGTGGCGTTATCTTTTTACTATTGTTTTTCCCTTATGTTTTGGATTGATGGCTTTGGCCACACCAGTGATTATTAAATTATATAAACCACAATTTGCGCCGGCTATTCCTGTTTTGAGGATATTATTAACTAGTTTAATTTTTGGATTTTTGAGTTTTATTACCGGAGCCACATTGAATGCCAGTAATCGTCAGAAGACCCAAACTTTTTTAATGGGCTGTGCTTTGTTATTAAATGTATTATCAAATTTAATATTAATACCTAAATTTGGGATTATTGGAGCCGCTTATTCGGCCTTGTTGAGTAATATATTATTATGTGTAGGTGGTTTTTGGTTTTGTCACAAAATAATTGTTTTAGATAAAAGTTTATTATTCAAATATTTGAACCAAACTTTTTGGCCGGCTTTTTTGATGGGCATTTTAGCGTATTATTTGTCTACTAAAATTAATTTTCTCATTATAATTCCTCTAGCTGTTATTTTTTACACTTTACTTTTATTTTTATTTGGGGGACTAGATAGGGATTTACTAACCAAATTTTATTATAAGATTTTTGGTCATAAAAATACCGTATGAAAATTTTGATTATTACTTTGGAATATCCGCCTCAGGTGGGTGGTATCGCCAGCTATACTTACAATCTTGCTTCTCATTTGCCGACTGATCAGGTGGTCATTTATGCGCCAATACACAAGAGGCAGGCAGAATTTGACGCCAAGAGTATGATTAAAACCTATCGCCTCAATCCATACTGGTCTTTTTTCTGGCCAAAATGGTCGCGCCTCTATTTCCAAATTTCGGCTTTGATTGATGCAGAAAAAATTCAGATGTTGTATGTGAATCATGTTTTACCGGTTGGTTATGTGGCTTATTTGATTAAAAAATTCAAAAAAATACCATATACTTTATTTTTGCATGGGACTGATTTGGCCATGGCTACTGTCACCAATAGTAAACGTAAAAAATTTATCAAAATTTGTCGTGAGGCACAGACAGTGGTCGTGAATAGTGAATTTTTAAAAAACAAAGTTTTATCCATTGTGGAAAATCTGACTGATGTTCGGGTGATTTATCCTTGTCCTAGTGATATTTTTTTTGATGCCAAAGTGGATGAAACGGAAATAAATAATCTGCGCGCGCGTTTGGCTTTGGGTGGTAAAAAAGTCGTTATCACTGTGGGTCGGATGGTAGATGGTAAAGGCTACCCGCACCTAGCGCGATTGTTTTTGGAAATTTTAAAAAATGTTCCTAATGCTGTTTGGTTGGTAATTGGAGACGGACAAAAGAATAAAGAGATTTTTGATATTGTTCAAAAAAATTCTTTACAAAATGTGGTACGGTTTTTGGGAAGTGTGGATGCGAATGAACTCTATAAATATTATCACTTGGGAGATGTGTTTGTTTTATTGACTCACAAAGATGAAAATAGCGAAGAAGGGTGGGGGACAGTATTTTTGGAAGCGGCCGCCTGTGGAGTACCGGCAATTGCTGGTCGTGTGGGTGGGGTGGAGGAAGCAATAAAAGATAAAGAAACCGGATTGGTAGTAGATGTTCATCAAGATCAAGTGATAGTAGAGTCGATTGTAAATTTGTTAAATGATAAACAGTTGGCTGTAAAAATGGGGCAAGTTGGAAAAGAGCGTGCCACCAATTATTTCCGCTGGGCAAATGAGGTAATAAAATTGCAATAATATGAATGGTATAATTAGTGTTGTTATTCCGGTTTATAATCATGCACACACTTTGGATTATTGTGTGGCTATGGTTTTAAACCAACAATATGATTTACCTAACAATCCGATAGAAATTATCATTGTAAATGATGGTAGTGCTGATAATTTTCAGTCTGTGGTTGGTGAAATTTTAAAAGGTGAATTTGCCAAATCTAAAATAAAAAAAGTTATTAATCAAGAAAATAAAGGAGCTCCGGCGGCCAGAAACCGAGGTTTAAGGGAATCTGTTGGTGAATTTGTGATCTTTGTCGACGCTGACACGGTTTGTTATCCGCATATGTTTGAAGAGATGCTGGATGCTTTACAAATGCATCCTGAAGCCAATTATGCTTATTCTCAATTTCGATTTGGCTGGAAAAAAATGCAGAGTCATGAATTTGATGGTGAACTGTTGAAAAAAATAAATTATATTGATGTAACTTCGTTGATAAGAAGAAAAGATTTAGTGACTTTTGATGAATCATTGAAACGTTTTCAAGATTGGGATTTGTGGTTGACGATGTTGGAACAAAATAAAATAGGTATATTTGTACCAAGAGTTTTGTTTAAAAAGATCGTTTGGGGAAGAATGGGTATTAGTAGTTGGTTGCCAAGTTTGTTTTATCGATTACTGTGGAAAACCAAAAAAGTAAAAGATTACGAAGCCGCCAAAAATATAATAATAATAAAACACGGCCTTAAATGAGGTCGTGTTTTATTTTGGTGAAAAATTCTTTGTATTGCTTGTCTTCCATTTGCTCTATGGCTTGATCTACTGTAAACCATCTAGCCTCAGGATTGTTGCTATCTTGCGGTTTTAATTCAGTCTCGGTAGTTTTGAAAAGCAATAAAGTAATTTTTTTAAATACCAATTTTTTTTCCCAATTCAGTAGATGGTATAATGAACCGAGTTCTTTAATATATTCTATATTTTTTAAACCAGTTTCTTCAAAAATTTCTCTTTTGGCTGCGTCTAAAATATTTTCACCATCTTCTATTCTCCCTTTGGGAGGTGTCCACCAAGTTAAATTTTTGTTATTTACCAAAACAATTTTTCCATCTTTCCCGATTATTATACCACCGGCGCTATGAGAATATTTTAATCCGACGGGAGTAAACAAAATAATAATAAGTAAAATCCCAAACACATGAAAT
This sequence comes from Candidatus Magasanikiibacteriota bacterium, assembly GCA_036172155.1. Classification (GTDB taxonomy): domain Bacteria; phylum Patescibacteriota; class Patescibacteriia; order Magasanikbacterales; family GWA2-37-8; genus CAIOJG01. The sequence continues at coordinate 8,859 of JAVHSM010000021.1, read as the reverse complement.
AAAGCTGGGCTAGTAATATTAATTATCAAAAAAGAAATTAATAACGCGGGAAAAATATTTTTGTCGTAGGCATGTTTATTTTTTATGATTGAATAAAGTAGATAACCGACTAAAATAATCCAACCAAGTAACCCCACAAATCCCATTTCCGCCAAAATTTCTAAATATCCCCAGTCAAAATTTGATGTGGTAATGTTATTTTTAAAAACAGGACTATACACAGCGACAGTATCGCCGAGTCCTTGACCAAGTATTGGTGCTGATCTAATTTTTTCTAATATTTTTGGCAAAAGTAAAAGACGACTAAGAGAGCTATCCTCAATTTGTGGGCTGGCAATGCTTTGTAGACGTAAACCAAAAATTTCTAAACCAAAACTTTGACCGCGGCTAGCGAAGGTGTGGATACCGACAAAAATTATCATAAATCCGACGGCGGTGGATAAAGAAATTGTGAGCCATCGTTTCCAATTTTTTATTGAAAATAAAAGTATTACACCAACGGCCAGAGCCACCATGTATATACGGGTGAGATTATTGGCCAAGACGAACAACAAACCAGTCAAAGCCAAGATGTTTATTTTATTCGCTTTATTTTTAATAATGTCGGCAATAAAGTATAGAGTGATAGGAATAAGTAATAAATGTTCATTGAGAACGAGGCGGTAAAAATTAAAGTTTAAATTAGTAATTTTCCCCAGCGCCACATCGCGATACCAATGGTAATATTGATCTTGTAATACAAAAATTCCAGACGATAAACCAATTTGAGTAAATAAAATAAGTATAGCATTCCCAAAAATTGTCGCTAGAATTGCTTTTTTGCCGAGGTCGCGAAAGTGATCAGATAGCCACAAATCACAAAGAGGGAATAGATAAAGAAAGAAAAAGTAGGGGATTAAGTCTGAAATAATATTGCCGCGTGCGTGACCGTGATAAATGCCCAGATAAGCGGAAAAAATAGCCGTGGCGATCAACGCAAATATCAAATAATGCTCAGTTTTTAATTCCGTAAAAAATTGTTTTCTTTTTTCAAATATTTTTTGTGAAAAATATATAATCAATGAAACAATCAACAAACAAGTGCGCAGAGCAATACCAAAAATTTTCAAATATCCACCCGCTCCTCCCAAAATTATTTCTCCGGCCACAATGTACCAGCCACATTCATCTTTTTTGTATATCCAATAGGCGGTCATAGCGAGAATCACAAAAGAGACCAAGGTATTAACTGGATTTTGTGACCATAGCGGCGTGGCTGGAGTAAAAAAGTATGAGAATAAACGGATTATGAAATATAATCCTAATGATGTTATAATTGTTTTATGATTTCTCATGATGATTATAGTAATTTGCAAGTGTCATCCTGATCCGCCTAAGGCGGAGAAGGATCCATTCGTTCGGCCATAAGGGATTATTCATTTCATTCAGAATGACAACAATTTACCAAATCCATTAATAAACTCTTTCGCGTTCATCGCGTTTTTGCCTTCGATTTGAAGTTTTAAAATTTCAATAGCGGTATTTTGTCCGCAACCGGCAAAAATTTTATCTTCGAGCATTATTATTTTTCCGTTTTCTACTGTTGTTACAGCCGGTTTAATTTCCAATAATTTTAATCTTTTTTCATTCCACTCTGTCCATATTCCCGGCCACGGAGTAAGTCCGCGATATAAATTATAAATTTCATTGGCTGTTTTTGTCCAATCAATTCTACCGTCTTCCTTGGTTAATTCCTTGCAAAAGGTCGCCAAGTTATGATTTTGTTCTTGTGGAGTAATTTTTTCATCAAGACAATCAACAATTGTTTTGATCAGCAGTTCAGCTGACAACAAAGACATTCTCTCGCTTAATTGTAAATAAGTTTCATCGGGAATGATGGATATTTTTTCTTGTTTTAAGATTGCGCCATGATCCATTTTTTCATCCATCATCATAATAGTAATGCCGGTTTCTGTTTCTCCATTTATCAAAGCTGATTGAATAGGGGAGGCACCGCGATATTTTGGCAGTAAGGAAGTGTGAACATTGATTGAACTTTTTTTGGCTGATTTCAAAATACTATCGGGAATTATTAATCCGTATTGGCAAACAATATTATAATCAGCGGCAATTGGTAAAGAATAATTTTTGAGAGTTTCCGGTTGATCGATTTTTAAATTGTATTTTAGTGCCAATATTTTTATCGGCGAAAATTGAATTTCTTTTTTTCTACCTACCGGACGATCCGGCTGGGTGATAACTAATTTAATATCAAAAAGACTACTTTTAATTAAAGATTCAAGAATGGTGGCGGAAAAATTATGGGTGCCAAAATATATGATTGAGATCATAATTATAATTCGTTGGTAGTCGACTCTACTTTGTGAAGTTTACGCGCTTTTTCAATAAACAACACGCCGTTGAGATGGTCGACTTCGTGCTGAACGATGCGTGCGATAAAATCTTTGGCCAAAAATTCTATTGGCTGACCATCTTGATTCAGAGCGTTTACTTTTATTTTGGTATAGCGTTTTACTTCACCGTAGGTAGTTGGTACCGACAAACATCCTTCCTCACCCCACGCTTTTAGAATGGAAGTTTTTTTCCAAACTGGATTTACTAACACCAAATCTTCGTTGGTGTTTATTGGTGAATATTTTTTGGCAATCACGCATAGCTGTATTGACTCATCGACTTGTGGAGCGGCGATGCCTACGCCGTCTTTCACATACATCGTTTCAGTCATATTCTTTATCAATTTTTTAATTTCCGGAGTCGCCAATTCGGCCACGGTGAGTTCGTGTCCTTTTTGGTGTAAAATTTCTTTTGGTTCGGTGATTACTTTTAATAACATATTAAAATGATAATAGATTATTTGGGTTAGGATCAAATTTCCAATTTTCAGGTGTATTTTGGGCGATTAATTTGGTTATTTGCTTGTACTTTTCATAACTCGCCTTTATTACCAGACCGTGCCAATATTGACCATTGGTGTACAGTGGAGAAAAAGGCATCGGACGAGATATTCTAATATCTGAACGGCTTTTAGTCAAGGTCGACAAGTGGCGGTAAAGATCGTCAGCCGCTTGTGCGGATAGATCAACTGTTTTTTTGCCGTTATAAAGACGAATCAAATAATTAAATGGTGGATAAGAAAATAACTTGCGTTCTTTTAGCTCTTGTTCGTAAAATTTTTCCGGAGTGATTAAGTTGGTGAAAATTTGATGTTCGACATGACCGGTTTGGAGAATCAAGCGTGCATCTGGTGGAAGTCGATATTGAGCATCGCGAATTTGCCACCATAAATTTTCTGAGATTTTGTATTCCGGTATAAAGAGCGAGCTGTCGGCGTCGATGAAAGCCATTAGTTTGATTTTTTCCCAGTTTATTTTGTCCCAGGCAATTTGCGTGCCGATGATAATTTTGTCAGTATTGGTGTTGTCATAACTATTTGCTGAGTCCGCGTCCAGACGAATAATTTTTTTATGTCCATTGTTTATTTTCAGTAGTTCTTTTTCTGCCAATTGTGTTCCTACACCATACATGATCATATTACTGCCTTTACATTTTGGACAGACTAAATTCATGGGGGATTTCAAACTGCAAAAATGGCATTGTAATGTGGAAGTGTTTTCGTGATATACCAAACCACGGCCGCATTTTTCACACTTGGATACAAAACTACAATCGCGACAGCCAACATAAGCATTGCTACCTTTACGATTTAAAAATAAAAAAATGTCACCAGGTTCATTTTTTAAAATTGTTTCTTCCAATTGCCAACTCAAAAATCCGTAGTTGTGTCCATGTCGCTCATTGCGCATGTCCATAATCTGTGTTGTTTTATTTTCAAATGTCGGTAGCTTATCTCTATATGTGTAAATACCGTTTTTAGAAAAATACCAACTCTCGACACTCGGTGTATGTGCCGTAATAAAACATTTGGCGCCGTGGGCGTGCGCTAGCATCATAGCGGCTTCGCGTGTATGGACGCGTGGCGCCATATCCCAGCTTTTGTGGTTGGGGTTAGCCTCATCATCCACTATCACGACGCGTAGATCACTCCATGGCATAAACAAGGCTCGGCGTGTACCGATGACGGTCTTGATTTTACCGGATCGTATCTTTACCCAAATATCAAACAATTGTTTTTCTCCCAACTCACTATTGATAATCACGGTATCGGGAGAAATATTTTCAAAAGAAAATAAGGCGCTGACCTCCGGAATCAAAATTAATGTTTGTCCTTCGTTGGAAATAATTTCTTTAAATATTTTTTCTTTTTCTATTTTATCTTTATATAGTTTTAACTCCGGTTTTTTTCTAACAATTGTTTCGTCACTTAATTTATCCGTCAGCTCCATTTTTTTTAATTTTGTTTTTTTTAAAGGTAGTAGACAGCTTTGTAAGATAAAACCCAACGGAGTATTATAAAACTCGCTAATTTCTTTGACAAAATTCAGTTGTCTGTCATTTAAGGCTGGCGTTTCCCAGATGATTTGTTCGATGGTTTTAATTTTTCCTTTTACTTTTTCTTCAATATCTTTGTTGAGTTCGGTGACTAGCCCAAAAATTATTTTGTTGCGAAATGGTATAAAAACCAGACACCCAACTTTGATTATATTTTGCATTGCTGTCGGCACTAGATAATCCAGTTCAGATATTTGTTTCGGCATTCTCCTGATAGGCGCGACTTTGGCAAACATAGTTTCTAAATAATGAAATTGGCGGTCAAATAGCCGACACCAAAGGGGCTTTCGTAACAATATTGTCGGTAAGTGTAGTCAACATTTTTGAGAATTCCCAGAAGAATCAGAAAGGTGCGAAAACCGCAAGCCGCGGAATTTTTTATAAATTCCGGATCAAGTTGTAGCATACCGGGGATATTTTTGTTGGACAAAAGTTCTTGTATTTTTTCATCAAATTTCGAACCGTCCGGATGAAAACCGGCAGGTGAGTCGGTAGTCAAAGCATGAGAAAGATCACCAGAGGCGATCACCGCCACGCGTTTGTTGGAATCCAAAATTTTTTCTTTGATGATATAACCGAAATCCAAATGTGTTTTCCAATCTAAATCACAGAAACTAAGTTGAATAATTTTTACATCCGGCAAATGTGGTGCTAAATAAAAAAGTGGTATCGTACTGCCATGATCCAAATTTGGTTCACTGATCATGGTGGTGGGGATTTTTTCTTCTTTGGTACGTTCGCGAATTGTAGAAGACAAATTCATCTCGCCTTTAAATTTGAGATTGGTGGTTAAATCGCCGAATTCTTTGAGATCGGTTTTAAATTCCGGACAGACATTCATAGTAAAGGCGTCAGGGAAAAAAGTACCGTGCGGCGAAATAATCACAACCACATCCGGTTTGGCCAGATATAAATCTTCTTCCATTTTTTCCAAAGCTTGCTTGGTTTTTTCTAATTTTTTGAGAGATTCTTTGCCAATGCTCGGAATTAAAAGCGGTGGATGCGGAGTAATGGCCGCAAAAACTAATGACATATTTTTAACTTAATAAATTAATGACTAGCCGCGATAATTGTTTTTGGCGAAGTTATCCATTGGGCGACTTTGTCCGGTTCGTCAAAACGTTTCGCATAGTTTGGATTGCCCATAGTGATGATGATGTATTGTTTTTTATCTTTGCTACTTTGTACCAGCATAATAAGATTTGACCCGGCTTCTTCGGTATAACCGGTTTTGCTAGCTAAGATTTTATAATTTTTTCCAGATTTTTGCACCAGTTTATTGCTGTTTTGAATGGTGTGTTTGGATGTCTTATCTTTGTTCAAAACTTCTTTGAATGTGTAACTGGATTGAGCGATTATTTTTTTGATATTGTCGTTTTTGTAAGCTTTAACAAAAATTTTTAATAAATCACGTGGTGTAGATTTGTTGTTTTCGTCCAAACCGGTGACATCGGTGACCTTGGTATTATCCATGCCCCAAGTGGAAAGATCTTTGTTCATTGTTTTTATAAATTCTTTTTCTTCTTGACCGGTGGACACCGCCAACATGCGCGCGGAATTGTTGGCCGAACCAACCAACATGGCATTAAAAGCGTCTTTGACATGAATTTTTTCACCATCTTTTAATATTAAATTTCCACCTTCAACTCCATATTTTTTATTACTGTAAGTAATGAGCGCCTCCGGTTTGTATTTTTGTGACAATACAGACAATGCAGTTACCAATTTGGTCAGAGATGCCATCACGCGTTTGCTGTCGATATTTTTTCCGGTAATAATACGGCCGCTTGGGTATTCGGCCACTAGATAGGCCGGCAGTTTTGAACCATAAAGATCCGGCACGGCAATTTCCGAATCACCTAAGTATTTATCTTTGGAACTAAGTAAGTTGGCATTGACAAATATTTTTTCACCATCTGGCACAGTCATCAAAGTCTGCAAATTTACTATTACCACATTTTCTTTTTTATAACCCATGGCATCAAAAGTATCGGCATCGGCCAAGAGGCGTTTTTTACCTTTTTCAATGACATATATTTGCTCAGTGTCTTGTTCTTGCAATAATAATCCATCTTTGATAACCGGCGCGGCATAGATTATTGGAAATTGTTCCAAATCTTTTTTCTTATGTTTTTCAATCGGAACATTGTTGTAGTTGGAAGCAATCAAATTTGTTTCGGTGATCGGATAAAAATTATTATCTTTGAGCAAATAATGTTTGTTGCCCATGTCGGAGATTTGATAGATCACCCCTGTCGGAGCAGTGGATGAAACGGAAATTTCCGGTCCGTTGTTGTAACCTAATAAATCAAACGAATTGACATCGATGATTTCGTCCGGATTGTAGCCAAGCTTGGCGACCGTATCGGATGAAGCAAACGGACGCAAGGCATCATAATCCAATAGAAAATACTTTCCTTGTTCGGTTTTTAAAATTGAATAATTTGGCAAAGTGATATCCGGACCGATCTGGTAGTTGGATAATTCCGATTCTGGCACGGAGATAATCATCTTCGGATTGGCACGCGAAATTAAAACCGTCATGTTTTTGAATTTTCTTTTCTTACCATCTTGTAAAAGCCAGATGTCGGTGGAAGTAGCAGAGGAATCGGATATTTTTATCAAAGTACCGTCGGGATAATTTTGACTAAACCAAGTTTGCCAGATGCGCCAAAAATTTTGGTTACCGTGCAAGTGTGGAGTATAGGTATAAAGAAAAGCCGTTGCCCAACTTTGAGGAATTACTTCAGTATCGTCGATAGATAACACTGAATCCTTTTTCTTAATTATTGAATTGAAATCTTTGTTTTGGTAATACCAGCGCATAATACCACCGGCATCATCCACCTGTTTGGCAAAGCCTTTGTGTTTGGCTACCTTTGGATCATTACGATCACAGCTGTCGCATACGGCATAACCGGTCGCCCAGTCCAGTTGTTTTTGGGCAGGGGAGTCGTCGGTAATAAGACTCTGTTCTTTTTGTAAAGTGACCAAAAGATATTTTGGATTTACCTGATTGGTTTGAGAAGAGTCATAAATAATACCGGCCGCGGTGCGTATATTGCCGTTCAAATCCTCGGTCTGATAATTGGACAGATAGCTGCCACGCGCTTCCAGGAATTTTTGGATATCAGAAATTGTCCAACCTTGGTAGTCGAACATCTCGTTGTCGGAAATGATGAATTGCGGGTTAAAATCCACTTGAGCAATAGCCAATTGTGGTATTAATAACGATAAAGTTAACAAAAGAACCATTATTTTTCGCATAAATATTTTTTTAATGTCTTCTATATATATTATACCTATTATACCATGGTTTTGTTTCATTGGTAAAGGTTTTGTTTGGTAGCGTGTATGGGTCGCGCCTAACCGAAGTTTTTTGTGGCGGTATAATTTGGAGCGGAGCGACTCACCGCCACAAAAAATTTGGGAGAGCCCGCAGGCGAACCGGTTAGGCGCTGTTAGGCGCTGTGCTATTTATTACTAGAAAAGTGTTTTACAAGAGCTTTCGGCCTATATCCTACTATGACGAAGTTAACTTTTATATTTCCAGCATGATCTGTGGCAAGTATTGCCCTTTCTTCGATCATCGGTATCCATCTCCACATATCAGCATTTGGATTTTCACCGACATATTGCCCTGGAATTTCTTGAAGACAAGAACTAACAACAGGAATTCTAACAAAAACGTAATCTTTTAGTTCTTTTACTTGGAACCACCAAACATCTTTGTTTGTTTGGTCATTTATTTTGATAATTTCAATTTTATTATTGCCTTCAATTAGGCTTCCATCCCAATTGAAATAAGCGGATATTACGTTGGAATCTGTTAAGTTTTTTATGAAACCAAGAAATTCCAGGGCATTTTTGCCGATTGCTATGGCCGAAAGCGGAACAATCATATATCTTAAATAAATATTTTAATTAGCAGCATGGCGCCGAATGTTTACGCATCATCTTAAGTTTTCATCCCGACTTAGCAGGATAAACTTTTTATTCAGATAATGCTTTGTTTAATTATCTCCGCCTAAACCTTCATCAAGACTAAGGGATGAAAATTTGGGTCGAGAAAATTTTTCACTCCTTATTATTCTTATAAATGAAAAATTTTGGAGCCAGATATGCGTTGTTATCGGATGTAAATTTTCAAACTAGCCCGTCGGTAATTCATGGCGATAATCCTTGACTTCATCTTCCATCTCGACAGACTCCACTGAGACAGGGACGATTTTATGGGGCTTTTCTATTTTAAAATATCTAATCGTCTTACCCAAACCAGACGCTATTTTTATTTCGGCTAATACGCCATTAGAAACAGCCCCGAACACCCAAAGCTCATCGGCACGCTTCACAAGGTTGTTATTACCTTCACGAACCAAGTCCCTGTCGACCGTGTCCAATAAAAAATAA
>JAVHSM010000020.1:0-4346 GCA_036172155.1 Candidatus Magasanikiibacteriota bacterium | reverse complement strand
TCGGAAATAATATTGAAATTCATTTAAAGCGAAGTTAAGAAATAGATCTGAGATAGGAGATGTGAGATTTTTAGAAGCATGTATGGGGTATTTGTCATACACTACTCATACACTATCGTAAATTTTCATAGCTATACAAAAATAGCTATATTTGTACTTTCTAAAAGAGATAAATATGAAAAGAGATATTTTCAAAAAAATTATCATTAACAATGCCGAACGCGATTACTCTTTTGTTAAAGAACGTGATTATCCAATTGACCTTGAAATAAATAAAATACAAACCCTCATAGGTTCGAGGCGATGCGGAAAAACACACATCCTGTTTTCGTTGATGAATAAAATAATGCAGCAGCACGGCAAAGAAGCTGCCATGTATATCAATTTTGAAGACGACCGCCTGTTTCCCATTCAGTCCTATGACCTTGACGAGCTTCTGGAAGCCTATTATGAGCTCTACCCCGCAATGCGCAGCCGTACCGCTTATTTCTTTTTTGACGAGGTGCAGCAAGCCGATCACTGGGAACTTTTTGTACGAAGAGTTTACGACACCGAAAACTGCCGCATCATTATTACCGGATCTTCTGCTAAGCTTCTGTCCATGGAAATTGCAACCGAACTGCGTGGCAGATGCCTTACCACGGAGGTGTTTCCTCTTTCTTTCAAAGAGTTCCTGCATTTTAAAAATATTGCTTACGACCTTAAAAAACAGAGTTCAAAGACTGTTTCACTCCTCCAGAACCAGTTGAGTGAATATATCCTTAAAGGCGGTTTCCCAGAGCTGGTAAATATGCCGGAAATACACTGCCAACCTTTGCTACAGCAATATATTGACCTCATCATTTACCGCGACATTGTGGAGCGCTATAAGGTTACAAATATTGCGATGCTAAAACATCTGATTAAATTCTGCCTCAATAACGCTGCCGGATTGGTTTCCTACAATAAACTATACAACGATCTGCGTTCGCAAGGACTTGTTGTTGCCCGTAACACTGTTTATGAATACATGAACCATCTCGAAGATTGTTTTGCCCTGTTTACCGTACCTGTCTTTTCACGCTCTTTCCGTGAGCAGGCGCGCAACCCACGCAAAATTTACCCTGCCGATACCGGGCTTAAAAATGCCATTACCCTCAATTCCGACATAGGGAGGCTTTATGAAACAGTAGTATTTCTCCACTTGCGTAGGTCTAACCGTCAGCTATATTACCTTAAAAACAAGCAGGAAACTGACTTTTATATCCCCGATAAAAAACAGCTCATCAATGTTTCTTATGATATTGAAAACACCAAGACCTTTTATCGGGAAATAAACGGACTCTTGGAAGCAATGGATGTTACCGGATTAACCAATGCCACTCTCATTAATGCTTCTAAAGACGAAACAATTAAAAAAGACAATAAAACCATTGTAATTTTACCTTTATGGAAGTGGTTATTGGAAACGTAAATCGGAATTTTATTTTTTAAGAATACTCATGTTACATACAAAAATAAATAAAACAATTAGCCTCTCTTTTTTAAAATCATTTTTCTTTCTTTTGCTTGTCCAAAAGAAAGAAACAAAGAAAAAGACACCAACGTACTGCATTTAATTCAATAAGGTGCGTTAGTAGAAAAATTAAAGGATTAACCCAGCATATGCGATAGCTGATGGCGACATAAATTAACCATTTCGCATAATTAAAAGTATAAATAAGTATATATTTGTACTTAATTAAAAGTATAATATTTGTAAGAAAAAGACAAAAATTGCGATTATCATTTTTAATTAAAAAATCTAAATAATCACTTATTAATTGTTAATATTTTTAATGCCCTTTTGTATCGTTGTTCCAATACAAAATATTAATTATTTGTATCTGTATGTAAGTATTAAATTAAATAAAATCGGTGTTAATAATAAAAAATATAAATTATTTTACAGTCTTAAAAAGTATAAATTTATATATTATTATACTTTTTTATAAGTACAATTAAACACTTAAAGCCATGAAAACACTATCAAATCCCCTCGTACACAGGTTAATCCTGTTTGTAGGAGTAGTTTTAACTATTTGGGGATGCGATAATGTTCCCCAAAAATCAGTAAATCAAAATGAGGGCGGAGGAGATGCCTCCGTAAATAAGGAAATCGATTCGCTCTACGATGTCGCATGGGATTTAAAAAGTAATTATCCCGATAGCGCAAAAAAAATCGGAGAGATTATGATTGAAAAATCGAATGAATCAAATTACTTACAAGGATACGCCAATGCTTACAACTTAATCGGTGGAATATATTTTTCCAAAGGAATGCATGATGAGGCAATAAAAAACTATTACCTTTGCCTCAGTTACTTTGAAAAAATGAGCGACTCTACTAAATCAAAGATTGGCATTGCAAAAGTTAGTATTAATATTGGTTTAATTTTTGCAGAACAGAAAAATTATACGAAAGCTTCTGATCTATATTCGAAGGCCTTAAAATTTTTTGAAAAAAATAAGGATAGTATAAAAATTTTTTCAATTTACACTAAACTTGGCATAATTTTTGATGATCAAGAAAAATACGACAAAGCATTAGAATTTTACTTAAAATCATTAAAAATTGCAGAGAAAATTAATAATAAAAGTAAAATATCTGTCTCCTACAATAATATTGGTAATATCCATAGGAAACAAGGTAATTACGGTGAGGCTCTTGATTACTTTTCAGAAGCCTTAATTATTGCAAAAAAAATGGATAGCAAGGAAGATATTGCTAGATTACTAATGAATGTTGGGATAACCAATAAGGATCAAAAAAAATTCCAACAAGCCTTAATTAAGGTCAATGAGGGTCTAAAAATATCTCGAAAAATTGGTAATAAAAAATTAATAAAAGAAAATTGTTTAATTTTGTCACAAATTTATGATGGGATGAATGATTGTTCCAAAGCTTATAACTATTACCAACTCTATTCAGAAATGAATGATAGTATTCTCAATCAAGAAAGTGTTAGGCAGGTTGCTGAGGCGAATGTCATCCACGAAACCGACAAAAAGGAGAAAAAGATTGTGGTTCTGAATAAGGACAAGGAGGTCAAGGAAGTACAGATAGGTAAGCAGAGGTTAGTTATTTTCTTTTCTATTGCTGGGGTTATGATTGTTTTATTTGGTCTATTTTTTATTCTTCGAGCCTATAAACGAGAACAAAAAGCGAAGAGAGTAACTACTATTCAAAAAGAAAGAATAGAGTTTCAGCGAGACCAATTATCACAAAAGAATAAACAGATTGAGGAGCATGAAAAAGAGATGACGGATAGTATCGACTACGCAAAATATATCCAACAAGCAATCATGCCTACAAACGAAGAAATATATTCTGCCTTGCCTAATTCTTTTGTTTTTTTCAAACCGAAGGATATTGTAAGCGGTGACTTTGTTTGGTTCCATAAAGATGGAAATGATGTATTTATTGCGACAGCTGACTGCACAGGACACGGAGTCCCGGGCGCTATGGTCAGCGTAGTTTGCAATAATGCGTTAAATCGATCAGTCAGAGAGTTCGGGATAACCGAACCGGCAAAGATTCTCGACAAGGCAAAGGAAATAGTGCTTGAGACATTTGCTCGAAGCGGAGGAGACGTGAAAGACGGGATGGATATCGCGCTTGTGAAGTTGAATATTGGAAACAATATCTTGCACTACGCTGGGGCCAATCGTCCGCTTTGGATCGTAAGGAAAGGAGCAAACGAGATAGAGGAAAGTAAAGCGACCAAGATGCCTGTCGGAAAATCTGACAGGACAGAAGGGTTTGACGGATATGAATTTAAACTCAATCCAGGCGATACCTTTTATCTTTCATCGGACGGATATGCTGATCAATTTGGGGGTGCGGATGGCAAAAAGTTTATGACTAAACAATTCAAAAACATTCTCCTTTCAATGCAGGATAAAAGTATGAAAGAACAAGGAGAAATCGTTGCGAGGACGATTGAGGAATGGAAACATCCAAACACCGGAATCGTTTACGAACAAGTTGATGACAATGCAGTCATCGGCGTGAGAGTGTAACACAAAAGGAGTCCCATCATAGGACTCCTTTTTTATTTATCTAAGTGATCCATCCTGGCTACCCCCGTTGGGCGTAGCGTCCCGCTACGACCTGTTTAACCGGCATCTTGCCGTACTATGCCAAACAAAAGCAATAATTGTATCTTTGGAATAAAAAATGTCAACAGGTTATCAAATAAAAGAGCAGGATAAACTTCATTTTGTAACACTACAAGTAGTGGAATGGGTGGATATATTTACCCGACAAAAATATCGGGATATAATAATCACTAATCTTGCATATTGTCAAAAAAACAAAGGACTTG
>JAVHSM010000019.1:0-19078 GCA_036172155.1 Candidatus Magasanikiibacteriota bacterium | reverse complement strand
CACAACTCCTCTTTTCAAATGGTCCTGAGGGGCTTATCAACTTTGCTAATTTCCATTCCCGAATAAGGCTGTCCACGTTCAACCTTCCTTTATTAACATGCACAGCAAATGTGAAAAAAGCATCTGTTAAAAGCATCTCCTCGTTTGAAATTTTTACGGCATCAAACTTTTTTGTTTTGGGATCTCGCTCAGTCTTTCTTAATCGGGCAATTTTACTGAAATGGTAATCATTTGCAATCAAGCCATATTCGTCAGAACTTTTTATCAGAGCGAAAAGAGAATCACTTTGTTTGTTGTGCATTCCTTTATCACTCCAAATAGCTTGAAAATTGTTTTCTCTGTAGATTTCAACAATTAATTTAGATGCAAAAAGGCTGTCGTGCTCAATTACAAGTATTTTTGAAGTATCTAAATCGCTTAGTTGCTTTTCGAGTAATTCAGCAACCTCTTCATTCACACGTTCAGGATCAGCAACTAAAACAACTGTTTTAGTTTTTTCGTGTGAGCATTTATTACAGCTGATAATGCTTAGGGAAGCAAGTAAAAAAAGAAGATGAGGGAATCTTTTCAAAGGAAAAATATTATTGACCAAATTTAGCAAACATTCACCAATTTTTTTTAATTAATAAAAATCTTCTCAATTAAAAAAATAATAATGTTAGCTTTATATTTCTGTTACTTTTATGAAACAATACTTCGGTACTTTTTAAATCGTCAGGGCTAAAGCCCTTTATTAGAAACATTTTAATAACCCCGTCTTTAAAGGCGGGGTTACAAAAAAAACCAATGAACACAAGGACTTTAGTCCATACTTAAAAAAAACTACCGAACCATTGATAACTTAAAATAATTTCAAAACACAATGTCAGAAGATAAAAAAAAACTTTTTTTGCTGGATGCTTTTGCGCTCATTTATCGTGCATATTTTGCTTTCAGCAATAATCACCGAATCAATTCAAAAGGCGTAAATACTTCGGCTGTATTGGGCTTCACTAACACCTTACTGGAAGTTCTGAAAAAAGAAAAGCCATCGCATATTGCTGTTGTTTTTGATACTCCAGAGCCTACTGTCCGCCATGTTGAATTTGCTGAATATAAGGCTGGCCGTGAATCAATGCCAGAGGATCTTTCTGCCTCTATCCCTTATATCATTAAATTGATTGAAGGGTTTAATATCCCGGTTTTATATTCAAACGGTTATGAAGCAGATGATGTAATTGGCACCCTGGCCAAAAAAGCCGAACAACAAGGGTTTATTACCTATATGATGACTCCCGACAAGGATTTTGGACAGTTGGTTTCGGACAATATTTTTATTTACAAACCGGCGCGCTTAGGAAACGGGGTAGAGATAATGGGAGTAAAAGAAGTTTGTAAAAAGTGGGAAATCGAAAATGTAAATCAACTCATTGACATTTTGGGATTGATGGGCGATAAGGTGGATAACATTTCCGGTATACCGGGAGTGGGCGAAAAAACAGCCATACAACTTATCAAGGATTTTGGAAGCATTGAAAATTTATTGCAAAATACCGATAAGTTAAAAGGAAAACTAAAGGAAAAGGTTGAACAAAACGTAGATAAAGCAATCCAATCGAAATGGCTTGCGACTATCATCTGCGATGTGCCGATAGAATTCGATGAAAAAGCATTAGAGATGGAAGAGCCTAACAGGGAGGTACTGAAGGAACTATTTAATGAACTTGAATTCAGAAGGTTAGCAGAGCAAATGAACCTCAGCCTAACCAGCCCAACCAGCCCCTCCCCTGCCCTCCCCAAAGGGGAGGGTGTTCCAATACTCAAAAGCCCGGCAATAAAAAAATCAAACCCGGATCAAACTGATTTGTTTGCTCAAGAAGAAACAGCCCCTCCCGACCTCCCTCCCTCTTTCATCGGGATAAACTCCGGGGAGGAGAACCAACACACAAGCCCAACAGATGGCATAGCGGGAAGCATCCCCTCCCCTTCGGGGAGGTCGGGAGGGGCTTCTATTACCAACACCCCACACACCTATCACTTAATTGATACCAAAGAAAAACGGGAACAACTGATTATTGAACTGAATAATCAATCTGAAATTTGTTTTGATACTGAAACAACCGGATTAGATGTTAATCTGGCTGAATTGGTTGGTATATCATTCGCTTATAAAACTTCCGAGGCATTTTACATTCCATTTCCTGAAAATTTTGATGACGCACAAACATTGGTAAATGAGTTTAAACCCTTGTTTGAAAATGAAAACATCAGTAAAATCGGACAAAACATAAAGTTCGATATGGCTATTTTGAAACGGTATCACATTGAAATCAAAGGGAAATTATTTGATACCATGGTCGCGCATTTCCTTATTCAGCCTGAAATGCGACATAATATGAATGTACTTGCCGAAACGTATTTGAATTATTCACCTGTATCCATTGAAACACTGATTGGTAAAAAGGGAAAAGATCAATTAGGGATGCGCAGCGTTGCGTTGGAAGAAATTAAGGAATATGCGGGCGAAGATGCCGATATTACATTGCAGCTTAAAAACATTTTTGATCCTATGCTAACGGAGGCGCATACCAAAAAACTATTTGAAGAAATTGAAATTCCCTTGATTCCTGTTTTAGCTGCAATGGAAGCGGAAGGTATTGCCCTGGATAAAAATGCTTTAAAAGAATTGTCGGTTGAATTAAAAAAAGATATTTTAATAGTGGAATCTGAAATCCAGCAACTGGCAGGAACGCCATTCAATGTGTCATCGCCAAAGCAAGTAGGTGAAATTTTATTTGAGGTATTACGTATCGTTGAAAAACCAAAGAAAACAAAAACCGGGCAGTATGCAACCGGGGAAGAAATATTGGTAAAATTGGTGGGAAAACATGAAATCGTCGGAAAAATTCTGGACTATCGTGAATTAGTGAAATTAAAAAATACGTACGTTGATACTTTGCCTGAATTGGTTAATCCCCGCACAGGTCGTGTTCATACTTCCTATAACCAGGTAGTTGCCGTTACCGGACGCTTGAGTTCCGATAACCCGAATTTGCAGAACATTCCAATCCGTACCGAAAGAGGCAGGGAAATAAGGAAAGCATTCATTCCGCGTGATGAAAATTATATTTTATTGTCCGCAGATTATTCGCAAATAGAATTACGTATTATTGCCGAGCTGAGTAATGATGAAGGGATGATTGAGGCATTTCAATCGGGATTGGATATCCACAAAGCAACGGCAGCAAAAGTTTACAATGTGAACTTAGAAGATGTAACTTCTGATATGCGCCGGAATGCGAAAATGGTAAACTTCGGAATCATCTATGGAATATCGGCTTTCGGACTTTCGGAGCGATTAAATATTCCTCGAAAAGAAGCAGCAGAAATTATCGAAAATTATTTTTCAAAATATCCCGGCATCAAAGCATATATGGATGAAAGCATTTTAATTGCAAGGGAAAAAGGCTATGTGGAAACTATCATGGGACGCAGGCGATACCTGCGCGACATCAATTCCAACAACAATAATGTTCGTGGATTTGCTGAACGTAATGCTATTAATGCTCCCATTCAGGGCAGTGCCGCCGATATGATAAAAATAGCCATGATTAATATTCATCATGATTTTAAAGCTCAAAATTTAAAATCGAAAATGCTTTTACAGGTACATGATGAGTTGGTTTTTGATATATGGCGTGATGAACTGGAATTGACAAAATCAATTATTGAAAACCGCATGAAAAATGCTATTCCAACTTTAAAAGTTCCAATGGAGGTAGGGATAGGTGTTGGAAGAAACTGGCTGGAAGCGCATTAGTTTTTTACAAACTTACCTTTTGCAATACTAAGTTTGTTTGAAAAAATTTCATACGTATAAAATCCATCTCTAAGGTCAGCTACTTCAATTTCAGGCGAACTGCCTGTTAAACAAACATTTTTAATCAATCTGCCTGTTATATCAAAAACAAATAATGTGCTTCCTGTTTCATTATTTAATTTTGAAATAAAAATTTTATCGCTCGTGGGGTTGGGGTAAAGCAAAATCTTTTGTGCGTTCTTTGGATCTTTTTTCACGCCGGTATATGCAAAGCAGGGCGTGGAAAAATTATCAAATACACATATCATTAGTGTAACATCTTTCTGATATTTGCTGGTAGTACCGAAAGAACCCCGAAAGGTTATAATATATGGTGATGGTCTTGCATTCGATGAATTTGTATTCCATTTAAACATTGAATAGACGGTATCAGCCGAAGTGGTTTTTGAAAACAACGCAGGGTTCGCCGGGAAAAATGCATCGCTAAATGCTTCCAGATTGAAATTGCTTCCTGTTGCGGAAAAATTCAAATTAAGCTGAATACTGTCACCCGCAGCAATTGCATAAGCATATTCCCCATTAGAATTAATATTCCAATTTGTATTTCCTGAAAAATTGCAACTATCATAGTCTGAAATACAATTAACTTGAAAATCACGAATCACATAACCAACCATGATCCCGTTTCTCCATTTTTTAACTTTAACTGCAAAATTATATTTACATATCAATGTTGGTGCGTTCCACTTAATTTCGCCATTTATGCTATCGACGGATAATCCGGCAGGGTATGAATAACCAATTATTGACTGCCCCCCGGCTCCTTTACATGGAACAAGTTCATATCTCAGCATATCACCATCCAAATCGTAAGCTGTAACATTTTGAGTGTAGGTTGAACCCGCAATTGCACTAAAAATAGGTGGAGCAATAAACTGCGGAGAATTGGTTGATCCAATGGAGGGTTCAATTGCTAAAGTTGATTCAAGATAAAAAGGCTGATTTACAGAATTGGGAATATTACAAATTCCCACACTACGGTTTGGATCTTCTATGGAAATTGTAAATAGTCCGTATGCTGAATAAGTATGAGTAATTTCGTAAATATTTTTTTTTATAAACGAACCAATTAATTCACCATCACCATTAGGAGGGCAAAGCATCGTACTTGCACCATTTACACGCGGAGCTATGGCGTTATCTCCATCACCAAAACGCACTGTCAACTCACATCGGTCAGCTTCGGTTGTATTAGGCTCTGCATTAGTGTAAGTAACTACCCTGATTTTATAAGTAAGTCCTGAAAGATTTGTATACGTGATTTCCCCGCAATTATTATGAGTAGCAAAAGTGTTAATGCATAATACGGTACAAACTAATAAAACATAAAGTTTTTTCATGCTATGATTTTAAAAAAAATTAAGAACCCAGAACCAATAAGTGTTTTTAACAATTTTAATAGCATAAATATATAATGAATATTCCTAATAAATCATATAAAAAGCAATCTTTATATCATCATCAGCGGCAACTCCCATCATTGAAGGAGGGTCAATTTTATACTGAGTCATTTTAATAATGAAACTGCCTTTAATTTCGACTTTATTATTAACACTGTTTTTTTCGGCTTCAAAAGAAATTACATTGCTGACTCCATGAAAGCCCAAGGTTCCTGTTACTGCGAGTTTATTGCCAACTTGCTTGATCGAAGTACTTGAAAAACTTATTGCAGGGTATTTTAACGCCTCCGTTACTTCCATGGTATGGGAATCTCTATTTGCATTTTTAGTATCAAAAGATGAGATTTTCACTAAAACAGCCACTTGTGTGATAACACTCCTGTTTTCATCAGTTAAAATTACCGATGTTACATCTTTATTTTCGCCTGTCCATGAATGTAAAGGGTGATTCATGGAATAAGTGATTGTGGATAGTTTCTTATCGCAGGGCAATTTAACCGGCGTTTTCTCCTGAGAATAAACTGCTGTATTTAATAATACAGTGGCGGCCAATAATATTAGTTTTTTCATAGCGTTTTTTTTAAAATTTAATTATAATCATGCCTGCCGCAAATGAGCCAAAAGCGGTATAAGCCGCAGCCCTGTGATACGGACGAAGAGCAGGGTTTGATTCTAGCTGCCCTGCAAGTATATTCGTGGCTATCATGGTTGACAAATGAATAACGGCCAAAGCTTTATGAATCCTTATACTGCTATATCCCTTCCGTTCATTAAGCATTTTTGGGGGAGCAAAAAAGGCTAAAGCTGCTGTTGTAAAGTAACAAATATTAGTAAGTGCGCCCAAAGCTTCATGGGCGTCTACTAACCCTCTGTTTCCACTGTATAATTTGGCACCAACGATTCCCTGAGCCACCATTGCTCCCAATGTAGCCATTCCAAGTATCTGATGCGAAACCAACATATCTCTCCTTATTTTTAATTCTCTTTGTCGTTTTATTGGAGTCAATTCAAAATAATCTGAATTACGCATGAGCCCTCTTTTTCCCCACAACAAGCGTTGAGTAGGCAACATTTTCGGCGGTAGCAATGTCGTACTACCCGTATCAGCGGCAGAAATTTCGTCCAGCAAATTAATGGATTGCGCGGGATCGGCCTGTGCATGCCCCTTAAAAGATATACTAAGTATTAAAATGGCAGAAAAAAATAATGTTCTCATACGAGCAATTTTTGTTTTCATTAATGTGGGTTGACAAACTGCATCTATCTAATTATTCGAGAAGCATTTCTTGCTTCTTCCATCCTTACTCAGGGTTTTGTACAGCTAAGTTATTTGGTAAAGGTGTAAATTGGAAGGGAATTCGTTTCATGAATTAAAATCAACGCTAAATGATTGAAGTTTTCCGATTTGTGTGAACCCAATGAAAATCATACCTATTTACTAATAAATGCATAACTTAGACGACATATATTTTATTTATGCCATTGAATACAATGTATTCCATAAGACTAATGTCGTCTAAGCTATGAAACCATTAGTAAGGGGATTCGATACGTAACAAATTTCTGAATTGTTTTTATCGGAATCCAACGATTGAGGTATGTAAAGGAATTATTTAGCCATTAATTTTTCAATATCATTCGCTTCAATAGGAATGTTTGCCATTAAATTAACAGGGCCTTTTTCAGTGATCAAAATATCGTCTTCTAAACGAATTCCTAAATTTTCCTCCGGAATATAAATACCCGGCTCACAAGTGAAAACCATTCCGGCTTCAAATGTGCGATATTTGCTACCTACATCGTGTACGTCTAAACCTAAAAAGTGAGAAGTGCCATGCATATAATATTTTTTATACAAAGGCGATGCCGGGTTTTGTTTCTTTACTTCATTTTTATCCAACAATCCCAAACTGATTAATTCCTGCTCCATTATTTTACCAACTGCTTTATGATAATCGGCAATGTTATTGCCAACTACCAGCATTTTTATTGCAGCACGCATTACACGTAACACTGCATTATACACCGCTTTCTGACGAGGACTAAACTTTCCGCTTACAGGCAATGAACGTGATAAGTCACTGGCATAATTCCCGTATTCAGCTGCAACATCAAGCAAAACAATATCTCCCGACTTGCATTCTTTATTGTTATCAACATAATGCAATACGCAGGCGTTTGAACCCGATGCAATGATAGGCCCGTATGCAAAGCCACGTGAACGGTTGCGGATAAATTCATGTATTAATTCCGCCTCCATTTCATATTCCATAACACCCGGTTTAAGAAAGCCTAATAATCTGCGAAATCCTTTTTCCGTAATGTTACATGCCTTTTGCATCAGTTCTATTTCGTATTTCGATTTGATGGCACGCAGGTTATGCATTATAGGTGCAGAACGATTATAACTATGCAGAGGATAATGCTCCTTGCAGAATTTTATAAAACGCGCATCGCGTGTTTCAACTTCTATGGTTGCCCTAAGGTGTTCGTTGGTATTCAAATATACATTCTTAGCCTCACACATTAATGCCTTAAAAACCATTGGGAATTCTTTCATCCAATGAATTTTTTTGATGCCAGATGTAGCAGTAGCTTCCTCTTTAGTGTATTTATGGCCTTCCCAGATAGCAATATGTTCGTTAGTTTCTTTAAGAAACAAAATTTCACGATTCCCCACCTCTTCCGCATCCGGAAAAATCACCAAAATACTTTCTTCCTGATCAATGCCTGAGAGATAAAATATATCAGTGTTTTGAATAAACATCATTGAACCATCCGCGCTGGTAGGCATAAAATCATTAGAGTTGAAAACGGCCAGGGAATTTGGGCTTAATTTTTTAGCAAAACGTTTGCGATTTTCAATAAACAATTGCGAGTTAACAGGTAAATATTTCATAAATCAATTTTAATTTGGGACAACAAAGTTTGGAAATATTATCCGAATAAAGAAATTGTAAAAAATTAACGTGGCTTTTTTCAAAATCGTGTGTTGTCACCCAGAGCTTATCACACAACATTATTTATAGGCTTGATTAGCATTGCGAATAAATAACTCCGAGGCAGACCTCGAGGTATCGGTATAATATTTCCCGCAGATTTCACAGATTAACGCAGATATATCTGTGAAATCTGCGGAATCTGTGGCAAAGAAACAACAAAAACTAATTTCATCCCCCCCCGAGGTAAGCTAATGAGAGTTCACGAGATAAAAAAACTCCTGCTCTCTGTATACAAAAAAATAGTACAGAATCGCCAAAAAACAACAATTTAAAACGATTATAAATTAGAAACCAAACAAGGCTTGTTCTGAGAGTTATAGGTGCTTTTTGGCAAAAAGTTAATAATAAAAACCTATTTTATTTGATAGGAATCGTTTTGAATTATACATTTGCGCCGCAATAAAAAAATGAACAATATAATCCTACCATTATGAGTAATACATCACCAAAATTTTTAACATCATCCATCGGAAAAAAGTTCTTAATGGGCTTTACCGGCTTATTTTTAATTATATTTTTAGTTGTACACGTTTCCGTAAACGCTTGCATATTTTTCAACGACAGTGGTGAAACCTTTAACACCATTGCCCATTTTATGGCGACTAATTTTATTTTTCACATCATTGAAGTTGGTTTGTTCCTTGGCATTATTATACATATAGTTCAAGCCGCTATTTTAACAAGACAAAACAACAAAGCCCGTCCGCAAAAATATGCGGTTCAAAATCTGGCAGTCAGCAGTAAATGGTATTCCCGTTCCATGGGACTGTTAGGAACATTGTTGCTACTATTTTTAATCGTGCACCTTGCAAATTTCTGGGTACCCACCAAAGTGGCTGTTATGGGAGGAGAAGAGCATAATGCATTTGAAAGTTTAAAACTTGTTTTTTCACAATGGTATTTTGTAGTCCTTTATTTATTTGGACTAGGATCTTTATTTTACCACTTGTTACATGGCTTCCAATCGGCTTTTCAAACATTCGGTTTAAATCACAAAAAATACATGCCCTGTATCAAAGCTTGCGGGATTTTATATTCTGTAATTATCGCTTTGCTTTTTGCTTCCATGCCAATTGTTATGTTTTTGGGCTGGATTAAGTAATAAAATTGTTAAACTGTTCTATTGTTAAATTGTTAAAGAATGGAGGAAAAGAAATTTTTGAAGTTGAACGATATTGAATCGTACAAAATTTCTTTTCGCTTAAGTAATCATATTTGGGATGTAGTTTTAAATTTTAGTCATTTAGCACAAAATACTGTTGGAGAACAATTTATTTCTGCGGCTGATTCTGTTTCAGCAAATATTGCGGAAGGTTTTGGGAGATATGGGAAGAAGGATAAAATAAAGTTTTACAGAATAAGTTATGCATCTGCAATGGAATGCTTGGATTGGAATGAAAAATCCAGAGTTAGAAAATTAATAAATGAGGAACAATATAATTTTATTTTTAATGAGCTTCAAAAATTACCTAAGTCAATAAACTCGCTAATAAAATACACGAATGAAAAGCTAACTTTTTAAATTGATAAATTATTAATAACCGGAGCCAAACAATTTAGTAATTCATCAATAAAACATGTAACAATTTAACAATGCCTAGCAATAAAACAATATTTAGCAATAAAACAATTTGATATGTCAAAATTAGATAGTAAAATTCCAGAAGGAAGTGTAGAGCTAAAGTGGACAAAATATAAAGCCTCTGTAGCACTTGTTAACCCTTCAAACAAAAGAAATTTAGAAATTATTATTGTTGGTTCGGGTCTTGCAGGAGCTTCTGCAGCAGCATCACTTGCGGAGCTTGGTTACAAAGTTAAAGTATTCTGTTACCAGGATTCAGCGCGAAGAGCACATTCTATAGCTGCACAAGGAGGTATTAACGCTGCAAAAAACTATCAAAATGATGGCGATAGTGTTTACCGCCTGTTTTATGATACAGTTAAAGGTGGCGATTACCGTGCACGCGAAGGAAACGTTTATCGTTTAGCTGAAGTGAGTAATAGCATTATAGACCAATGTGTTGCTCAAGGAGTTCCTTTGGCACGTGAATACGGAGGTATGTTAAGCAATCGGTCATTTGGGGGAACCCAGGTGCAGCGCACGTTTTACGCTTCCGGGCAAACCGGACAACAATTATTATTGGGAGCTTACAGCGCCTTGCAACGTCAGATAGGGCTAGGTACAGTTGATATGTTCACCCGCCATGAAATGCTGGAGGTAGTAAAAATTGATGATAAAGCACGCGGTATTATTGCTCGTGACATGATTACAGGGAAACTGGAGCGCCATTTTGCTCATGCAGTTGTTTTAGCTACAGGGGGATACGGAAATGTATTTTATCTTTCCACTAACGCAATGGGCTGCAATGCCACAGCAGCATGGAAAGCACATAAAAAAGGCGCATTCTTCGGTAATCCTTGTTTCACGCAAATTCATCCGACTTGCATTCCTGTGTCAGGCGATCATCAATCAAAATTAACATTGATGAGCGAATCATTACGGAATGATGGCCGCATTTGGGTTCCGAAAAAACAAGGAGATACCCGCAAAGGAAATGAAATACCTGAAGAAGAAAGAGATTATTACTTAGAGCGTCGTTATCCGGCATTTGGTAATTTGGTTCCGCGCGATGTTGCATCCCGCGCTGCTAAAGAGCGTTGTGATGAAGGACACGGAGTTGGTGCATCAAAAATGGCTGTATTCCTGGATTTCAAGGCTGCAATTGATCGTTTTGGAAAAGGACAAGCAAAAAAAGCAAGTATTGAAAATCCTACAGCCGAACAATTAAAGGCATTTGGTAAACAAGTAGTAGAAGAAAAATATGGTAACTTATTTGCCATGTATGAGCAAATTACCGGTGAAAATCCATATGAAGTACCAATGCGTATTTACCCTGCGGTACATTACACAATGGGTGGATTATGGGTAGATTATAACCTAATGACCACAGTTCCCGGATTGTATTGTTTAGGTGAGGCAAATTTCTCTGACCATGGCGCTAACCGTCTTGGAGCATCTGCATTGATGCAAGGTTTGGCTGATGGCTATTTTGTTATCCCTTACACCATCGGTGCCTATTTAGCAAAAGAAATTGCAGTAAAACCTATCCCAACTACCCATGAAGCATTCGTTGCTGCAGAAAATGAAGTACAGGCGCAAATAACAAAATTCTTTGCGATAAAAGGCAGCAAATCAGTTGACCATTTCCACAAAAGATTAGGAAAAATCATGTGGGAAAAATGTGGAATGGCCCGCAATGAAAAAGGATTAAAAGAAGGAATTCAGGAAATACGCATTTTACGCGATGAATTTTGGAAAGATTTACGCGTTACAGGAAATGCAAATGAAATGAATCCTGAATTAGAAAAAGCCAGTCGTGTTGCCGATTTCCTTGAGTTAGGAGAGTTAATGTGCATGGATGCTTTGAATCGTTCCGAGTCATGTGGCGGGCATTTCAGAGTTGAATCTCAAACAGAAGAAGGCGAAGCTTTACGTAAAGATGACGAGTTTGCTTATGTTTCGGCATGGGAAAACAAAGGAAATTGCACGTATGAATTGCATAAAGAAGAATTGAAATTCGAGACCATTAAAATTGCCCAAAGAAGTTATAAATAGTTAATAGGGAATAGTTAATAGGAATAGTTAATGGGGAATAGTTAATAGGGAATAGTTAATAGGGAATAGTTAATGGGGAATAGTTAATAGGAATAGGGAATTAGAATGAGTGGCAAGACAAATTCATATAAGGAATTAATCGTTTGGCAAAAAGCGATTGTTTTGGTTACTGAGGTTTATTTAATTTCCCGAATCTTTCCACCAGAAGAAAAATTTGGATTAATTAGTCAACTGAATCGTGCTGTTGTGTCTGTTCCTACTAATATTGCAGAAGGCTGGGGAAGAGAATCTTCCAAAAATTATTTACAATTTTTAAGGATATCAAGAGGCTCATTAATGGAAGTTGAAACATTAATTTTGATTTCAAAAAATTTAAATTATTTGAATGACGAAAAGTATAAAATGATTCTAGAAATGGTAGATAAGGTGGGGAAAATTCTTCAAGGATTAATTAAAAGTGTACAACAAAAAATATCAATAACAAATAATTAAAAGGAAATAGGGAATAGTTAATAGCGAATAGGGGGGGATCCTTATTAATTATTAGCTAATGAATACAGCACCCCTATTAACTATTCGCTAATCGCTAATAACTATAAAATGAGTGGAAATATGAATTTAACGCTGAAAATCTGGCGTCAGAACAGTGGAAAAGAACAAGGTCAATTGATTACCTATCCGGTAAAAGATATTTCACCCGATATGTCATTTCTTGAAATGTTTGATGTATTGAACGAACAACTTGTGAGTAAAAACGAAAATCCGATTGTGTTTGATCACGATTGTCGTGAAGGTATTTGCGGAATGTGCAGCATGGTTATCAATGGTCGTGCACATGGCCCAAAAACAGGAATCACCACTTGTCAATTGCACATGCGTTCCTTTAAAGATGGCGACACCATTGTGGTAGAACCATGGAGAGCACAGGCATTCCCCGTGATAAAAGATTTAACGGTTGATCGTTCCGGGTTTGAAAGAATTCAGGCCAAAGGTGGATTTATCTCTGTAAATACAGGAACCGCGCAAGATGCAAACTGTTTACCTATTCCTAAAGATGATGCTGATGCATCCTTCAATGCTGCTGCCTGTATTGGCTGTGGAGCTTGTGTTGCTACATGTAAAAACGCTTCCGCAATGTTATTCGTTGCCGCAAAAGTTTCACAATTCGCATTATTACCACAAGGGAAAATTGAAGCAACAGCGCGTGTAAAAAACATGGTTGCCCAGATGGATGCCGAAGGTTTTGGAAGCTGCACAAACACCGGCGCTTGCGAAATAGAATGTCCGAAAGGAATTTCATTGGAAAATATTGCGCGGATGAATCGTGAGTACCTGGTTGCAAACTGCAAAGATTAATCTCTGATAAAATTTTATTGTTTCGGTTCGTTAGTTCAAAGCTATGCAACTCGGTACAAGACTTTCAGTTTCTACACTGAGTGGTTTAGTTCCTACCGACAATGACATTTATTTGCCATTTGTTCAGACCTCTTTCTCCCTTTGAGTTTAGTATTTATCAATTAATACCAATACTTATTATAAATTCTCTCCAATTACAGGAAATTGTTGCTAAACGGGTACGAACGAAAAAATGCCCATCACATCTCTGCAATGGGCATTCCCCGGTAAATGGTTCAAAACTTTAAGAAACTAATTTTTTCTCCTGGCGTTTGCGTTCGTTTTCATCCAAAAGCACTTTACGCATACGTATTGATTTTGGTGTAATTTCAACGTACTCATCAGCTTGAATATATTCCATTGCTTCTTCCAGCGAGAAAGTAATTTTTGGATGGATACGTGTTTTATCATCAGTACCTGAAGCACGCATGTTGGATAATTTTTTTTCTTTGGTGATATTCACCACAATATCGTCCTGACGGTTATTTTCGCCAATTACCTGCCCTGTATAAATAGGGTCGCCTGCTTCAACAAAAAAGCTGCCGCGATCCTGTAGTTTATCAATTGAATAGGCAATAGAAGTTCCCTGTTCACCGGAAATCAACACTCCGTTTCCACGACTGGGTATAAGCCCGCGCCAAGGTTCGAAAGCTTTAAAACGGTGCGCCATAATAGCCTCTCCGGCTGTGGCGGTTAGCATATTATTACGCAAACCAATAATACCACGCGATGGGATTTCAAATTCGATGTGTATCAAATCGCCTTTGGGCTCCATAACTTTCAAATCGCCTTTACGTTGTGTAACGTACTCAATTACTTTTCCTGAAACCGGTTCCGGCACATCCACTGTAAGGTATTCAATAGGCTCACATTTTACTCCGTCAATTTCCTTGATGATTACCTGTGGCTGACCAACTTGTAACTCATACCCTTCACGTCTCATGGTTTCAATCAAAATGGACAAGTGAAGAATACCGCGACCGAAAACTAGGTAAGAATCAGCTGAATTGGTCTCTTCCACCTTTAATGCAAGATTTTTTTCAAGTTCCTTAAATAAACGATCACGCAAGTGGCGAGAGGTAACAAATTTGCCTTCTTTACCAAAAAACGGAGAATTGTTGATTGTAAACATCATACTCATCGTTGGTTCGTCAATGGCAATAGGAGTAAGTCCTTCCGGATTTTCAAAATCTGCAATGGTGTCACCGATTTCAAAACCTTCGATACCGGTAATGGCAACAATTTCGCCTGCATTTATTTCTTTTGCCTTTTGTTTACCAAGTCCTTCGAAAGTAAACAGCTCTTTAATACGGGATTTGATAACAGTGCCATCACGTTTTACCAATGATACCGGCATATTGTCTTTTATAGTTCCTCTTAATACCCTTCCTACAGCAATTCGCCCAACAAACGACGAATAATCCAATGAGGTGATTTGCATCTGCAAAGTGCCTTCATAAGCCGGTGCGTCAGGGAAAAAATCAATGATTTGATCTAATAAATAAGTAATATCTGTGGTTGGGTTTTTCCAATCAGGACCCATCCAGCCTTGTTTCGACGAACCGTAAACGGTTCTGAAGTTTAACTGCTCCTCGGTAGCTTCTAAATTGCAGAACAAATCAAATACCTGATCATGCACCTCATCCGGACGACAGTTTGGTTTATCAACTTTATTGATAACCAAAACAACTGTTTTCCCTTGTGCCAAGGCCTTTTGAGTCACGAAACGTGTTTGAGGCATGGCTCCTTCAAATGCATCAACCAACAAAACCACACCATCAGCCATGTTTAATACACGTTCTACCTCACCGCCGAAATCACTGTGACCGGGAGTGTCAATAATATTGATTTTTGTTCCTTTGTAACGAACCGAAACGTTTTTGGCAAGAATGGTAATTCCGCGCTCGCGCTCTAAATCATTGTTATCCAAAATCAATTCTCCGGATTCTTCGTTTTCACGAAACAGTTTTCCGGTATGTAAAATCTTGTCAACTAATGTTGTTTTGCCATGGTCAACGTGTGCAATAATGGCAACATTTCTAATGTTTTGCATTTAAGTTTTTTGTAAGTATTTGAGTCTCTTTTTTTTTAAGAGGGTTGCAAAAGTAACATTTTTATTTGATTTCTGGCGGGTGAGGGGCAATATTCTCATGGCTGCTCAATAAAATTGCCTATCAATTGATTCGTTTGAGTCAAAAATAAACCACTAAGGCACTAAGTTCATGGAGAAACACGAAGAGTAAATTGTGAATCTTAGTGGACTTAGTGCCTTAGTGGTAAAATATGTTTTTTGGCTGAACAGCCCCGATGCTATTCTTCGCAAAGTATCAATAACGCTGCTCCCTTCTGATCTTAAACAACTATGTTCACAATCTTATTATGCACCACAATCACCTTTTTCGGGGCTTCTCCTTCCAGGTATTATAGACTCTTTTCTTGCTAAATGCCACCCCACAGTCTTCGACAGGCTCTGACTGACGGCGCGCTGGTCATGTTGAGCCTGTCGAAATATGTGCGATGGCTCATTTACATTAAAGACCCGGATTGTTTCCAATATCACACCACAATATTCACAATCTTATTATGTACAACAATCACCTTTTTCGGGGCTTTTCCTTCCAGGTATTTTTGAGTCTGGTCAAGCGTTAAAACTTCCTTTTCAACATCCTCTTTTGAAAGCGAACGGTCGTATTCCTGGAAGAAACGGGTTTTTCCATTGAATGAAATAGGGTAATTGAACGAACTTTCAATTAAATAGTCTTCATTACAAACAGGGAATGTTGCATAAGTGATGCTTTCGGTATGACCTAATTTATTCCACAACTCTTCTGCAATGTGCGGTGCGTATGGGGACAAAAGAATTGCTAGAGGTTCTAAAATTTCACGTTTATTGCATTTAAAATCTGTTAATTCATTTACACAAATCATAAAACTGCTTACGGAAGTATTGAAGGAAAAATTCTCAATATCCTGTCCTATTTTTTTGATGGTTTTATGTAAAGTTTTTAGTTCTGGTTTTGTTGCGGGTTCATTACTGATATTCAAAACATCACCATTATGGTAAAGCCTCCAAAGCTTACGAATAAAATTTGAAACGCCTGAAATTCCACTGGTATTCCATGGTTTACTCTGCTCTAATGGACCAAGGAACATTTCGTATAGACGTAAACAATCAGCACCTTGTTCCTCAACAATTTTATCGGGTGTTACAACATTATATTTTGATTTGGACATTTTTTCAACCTCAGGAGCTGTATAAAATTTGTTTTTTTCATTCCCATCCTTGTAGAATTCTGTGAATAATCCATTTTGCCAATACCCCCCCTCACAAATAAAAACAGAATTATTGTCTTGATTATTCCAATTTAAAAATTGTGATATATCTAATTCACAATTGCTGTCAAATGATAATCTAGTCTCTTTCAATAAATTAATATCTACGTTCTGTTGGCTTGTCCATGCAATAATAAAATCTAACCCATTGCTTCCAACTCCCGAATTATATTTTTTTCTTAATTCAGAACTTACAAAAATATTAGAGGTTTCTGAGCTTAGTTTTTTTGTGATTTTGTTATTGTTTATTATTACTGAAACTTCAAAATAACTTATTCGTTCATTTACTACAGGTGGAAATGATGATCCTTTTACAAATACCCATCGCCAAATTTTTTCAGATACCCCTTGTATCATCCCCTGATTAATCAACTTCTTCGCAGGTTCAGTAACAGGAATCAATCCAAGATCATTTAAAAATTTCGTCCAGAAGCGTATGTATAATAAATGCCCCGTAGCATGCTCTGCACCTCCAATATATAGATCCACATTTTGCCAATAGTTGGCTGCTTCTTTTGAAACAAATTCATTTTCGTTATGGGCATCCATATAGCGTAAAAAATACCATGAACTTCCTGCCCACCCCGGCATTGTGGAGTATTCGTAAGGAAAAACCTCACCCCCTTGCCCCCTCTCCGAAGGAGAGGGGGAGTATTGCCAGTCTTTAGCGCGTGCCAATGGTGGCTCACCGGTCTCGGTAGGTAAATATTTATCTACTTCCGGCAACAATAAAGGCAATTCATTTTCATTTAATACTTTCGGGATTCCGTTTTCGTAATAGACAGGAATTGGCTCCCCCCAATAACGCTGACGGCCAAAAACAGCATCGCGCAAGCGAAAATTAGTTTTGCCTTTTCCTAATTCATTTTCTTCAATTGCAGTAATAATTTTTTTGATGGCTGTTTTCACTTCTAATCCATTTAAAAAGTCAGAATTGATAAGTGTTCCTTCTTTTTCGTCATAGGAATTTTTCTCAAAATTCCAGTCAGCAGGAGGTTTAATGATGATCAACTTTTCAATGCCAAAATGAGATGCAAAAGCATAATCGCGTGAGTCATGCCCGGGGACAGCCATTACAGCGCCGGTTCCATATCCGGCCAACACATAATCACCAATCCATATCGGAACTTGTTTTCCTGTGAAGGGATGAATTACATAGGAACCTGTAAAAACTCCTGTAATTTTTTTTACATCTGCCATCCGCTCCCGCTCACTGCGGTTTTTAGCGAAAATGATATATTCGTCAACGGCTGATTTCTGCTGAGGTGTAGTCAGAGATTTAACAAGTTCGTGCTCAGGAGCAAGGGTTACAAAAGAAACTCCGAAAATAGTATCAGGCCTGGTGGTAAAAACTTCAATTTCAAACTCTGAACTTTGAACTTTAAACTTTAAACTAGTTCCTTCTGATTTTCCAATCCAATTGCGCTGTGCTTCTTTGATGGATTCTGTCCAGTCGAGGGCATCCAAATCATTCAGTAAACGGTCGGCATAAGCCGTAATGCGCAGGCTCCATTGTTTCATCAACTTTCGTTCAACAGGATAGCCACCACGTTCAGAAACGCCTTCTTTTACTTCTTCGTTGGCAAGCACAGTACCTAATTGCGGGCACCAGTTTACCATGGTATCACTTAAAAATGCAAGGCGGTAATTTAATAAAATATCAGATTGCTGCTTTTCTGAAAGCGTATCCCATACCTCGCCCCATCCGCCTTCAATGACAAGGGTGCCATCCCTGAATTTATTGATTAATGAAGTGATTGGCTCTGCTTTATTTGTTTCGGGGTTATACCACGAATTAAAAAGCTGAATAAAAATCCACTGCGTCCATTTATAATAGCGCGGATCAGACGTTCTTACTTCCCGGTCCCAGTCGAAGGAAAAGCCAATCTTATCAAGCTGTTCGCGGTAACGCGCAATATTTGTTCTGGTCGTAATTTCGGGATGTTGACCGGTTTGGATAGCGTATTGTTCGGCAGGCAAACCAAATGAATCATAACCCATAGGATGCAATACATTAAACCCTTTCAAGCGTTTATAACGTGCAAAAATATCGGATGCAATATATCCTAAGGGATGTCCTACATGCAATCCTGCACCACTTGGATAGGGAAACATATCCAGAACATAATATTTCGGTTTGGAAGATCTGTTTTCTGTCCTAAACGTTTCGTTTATTTTCCAGTAGGCTTGCCACTTTTTTTCTACTTCTCTAAAATTGTATTCCATTTTGAATTGTTTCTTAACCGTCATTCCGAACGTTTCGGAATCTCAACAGGAAGATGCTGAAACAATTTTCAGCCTGACGTTATGTAAATAAATATAGTGGGCGAAGATACAAAAAACATCTCTCTTTCAGGATGCGCTTATGTTTTTGGGGGCTTGATTAAATTTATGCTTTAAATATTATTCTGCTGTTATTTAGAGTCTCCTCATAAACTCAGCGAATATTTTTTTAACTTTAGAACAAAGCAGT
>JAVHSM010000018.1:0-6476 GCA_036172155.1 Candidatus Magasanikiibacteriota bacterium | reverse complement strand
AAATGATGAAATATATAATACTGGCACTGCTACTTAATTTAAGTTTTATACTTAGCGCGCAAACAGAAGCGCAAATCAATACCGAACTGACTAATAGAGGTATTACTTCTCAAGCAGATATCAATGCCGAATTAGCTAAACGCGGCATGACAGAATCTGATGCACGCCGTATGGCCGCGATGTATGGCATCGATTACGACAGCTATATTGCGAGATATATCACCCCAACTATCAGCACACCGGCAGTAGCCAATACTGATGTGAATCCAGCTAACAAAATTCAAGAAACGGTTACACAAATTACATATGAAAAAGACACAACGGCTATTCCGTTATCGGATAATGTCATAGCGCCCAAAACAGATCCTAAATATTTTGGCTATTCAATTTTCGAAAACAACCCCTTTGCCAATAAAGATTATTTGGTTGGAAATATTGACGAGGGTTACATCTTGAGTCCGGGTGACGAATTGCGTATTTATATTTGGGGGGCAAATACCTATCAAGCACAAGTAAAAATAGATTTAAACGGAAACATCGCCTTGCCCGATAACGGTGTTTTCTTTGCATCGGGACAAACCCTAACCAATTTTAAAACCAAACTGACCAATTACCTCGGTAAGTCTTATAACGGTTTGTTAACCAAAACCCCCGCATCGTTTATTGATGTGTCATTAACCCAATTACGTCCAGTAAGCATTACCGTGTTAGGCGAAAGCAATACACCTGGGCCGCATTTAATCAATGGTTTTGCCACCGTATTAAATGCCTTATATGCTTCAGGAGGTGTTAAAACCTCAGGGTCGTTAAGAGATATTAAAGTGTACCGCAATAACAAGTTGATCAAATCAATCGATTTATATGATTATATTATCAAAGGCAGTTTGGATAATTATGTGCGTTTGATGAACAATGACATCATTTTTATACCCAATCGTTTTTCGAGCATCACCCTATCGGGAGCGGTTCACCAGTCAGCTATTTTCGAATTAAAATCCAACGAAGGTTTAAATGATGTGATTGCTTTTTCAGGGGGCTTATTGCCCTCTGCATCTCTAAAAGACGTCAGTATCAGCCGCATCATTCCTTTTTCCGATCGCAAAAAAGGCGCTGTTTACAACAGGGAAATCACTTCTGTAAACTTATCCGATAGCATCGCAAGCAATAAAAATTACCAATTATTTGATGGCGATAACATCACCATTCACAGCATCTTAGATAAGGTCGTTAACAAGGTAAGCATCAAAGGATCTGTAAAACGTCCTGGCACCTATCCCATTTCTAAATACCAAGATTTACGTGCTTTAATAACTTTAGCAGCTGATAGTTTGGCGCCGAATACCTATATGCAAAAATTAGATATTTATAGGGTTGATGCCGATGGGTCGCGTCGTTTTAAAACCCTTAATTTAGAAGAGGTCTTATCGGGTAAAACAAACTATGCCTTACAAAACGATGATGAAGTGGTGATTTATAATTTGACAGATGTTCAGAATCAGGAAATGGTCAGAATTTCGGGTTTTGTAAAAGAACCCAAAACCATGTTTTGGAGTGCCAACCTCAGTTTATATGATGTGTTATTTTCTTCTACCAATCTAGAAGAATTGGAATACAAATCAAAGATTTTAACGTCGCGTGTCGATGTGAAACGCTTTAATCCAATTTTAGGAAAATTTGAAATTCAAATTTATGATTTAAACCAAATTATCAATCGCGAAATTACCGTGATGTTACAACCTAAAGACGAGGTCATCGTCTATTCAAAAGACATCAATAAGGTCATTGTCGAAACGGTAAGCATTAATGGCAAGGTCCGCAACCCGGGTACTTATGCCTTAACCGAAAATATGACCGTAGAAGATGTCATTCTACAAGCAGGTGGATTTACCGAATTCGCCGATAAAATTCATGTAAATGTGGCGCGACCAAGCTATGATGTCAATAAAGGAAAATTGAGTGACATCTTTCCAACAAACATTCATACCGATTACCTGACCGGACTTTCAAAAGAAAAGGCATCTGATTTCTTTATCTTAAAACACAACGATGTTATTAATGTCCGTCAGATGGAGGGCTATGAGACACAAAAAACAATTGGTATTTATGGCGAAGTGCGCCGTCCGGGTAGCATAACTTTAGATAATAAAAAGCAATCGGTTAACGATATTATTGCGGCTGCTGATGGCTTAACACCATTCGCCTCTTTAAAAGCGTCGTATATTGTGCGCAATGGTAAGAAGTTTATTTATGATATGGGCGGTAATAATAACGATATCAACTTTTTAGAAGATGGCGATCAAGTCGTCATTTCTTCAAATACAGGAACCGTAGCCGTTATAGGTGCTGTTGATAACGAAGGCCTCTTTGTATGGCAAAAAGGGATGAAGATGAAAGCGTATTTGCGCCAATCTGGCTTTTCAAACAGAAAGGTTGAAAAAGTTTTGGTTACGGGTCCGAATGGCATTACGCATCGGAAAAAATGGCTTAACAATCCAAAAATATTGCCAAATTCCACCATTTATGTCTATGCAAAAATTGAAAAAGAAAAAGTCAATAACGGTAGAGGCTTAGACGATTTTATCAAAATATTATCGATAATAACAGGCGCTTTAACAACGGCGGTTTTGGCTACGAAATTGTAAAGAAAACAGCTTACAAGGAATGACTGCCGGAGGTAGGTTTCATGTTCTAAGTTCCCGGTTCAAAGTTAGATTATACAATGACAAGAAAAATATATCTTTGAACATTGAATTCACCTGCCGAAGGCAGGCATCAAACCTAAAGTTCCATTATAAATTAAGTACAAACTGTAACATCTTTGAAACTTGAACTTTAAACCTAAATATAATGAGTGCTTGGAAAACTTTTGAAGAAATAGAAGTATGGCAATTGTCGCGAATTTTTTGTGATAATGTTTACAAAATTCTCCAACCAGAAGGACTTAAAACTGATTATAAACTTAAAAATCAAATTAATGGCTCAAGTGGAAGTATCATGGACAACATTGCAGAAGGATTCGAAAGAGGCGGAAATAAGGAATTTATTAATTTTCTAAGTATTGCAAAAGCTAGTGCAGGCGAATCTAGGTCGCAGCTATACCGGATTTATGATAGAAACTATATTTCAGAGTCAACTTTTAATGAATTAAAACAACAATTATTAAACATTTCAGGAAAAATTCAAAACCTGATGAGTTATTTAAAAAACTCAGATTTCAAAGGGCCTAAATTTAAATAATGATAAACCTTGAACTTTGAACCTCGAACCCAAATCGTTCCAAGCTTGCCTGCCGGAGGCAGATTCCAAGTTGGATTTATAAAGACAAGAATAAAATAGCTTTAAACATTGAATATTAAACCTTGAACTTTGAACCTTGAACCTCGAACATTGAAAAAATTTGTAACATGAGCAACAACGACCCAAATATAAACCTACCAAACCCTTCTCCCGAAGAAGACGAAATCGACCTCATCGCCCTCGCCAAAACCCTTTGGAATGGTCGAAATACGGTCATTAAATTCACTTTGATTTTTATGGCGCTAGGCTTGTTTATCGCTATTTTTAGCCCAAAGGAATACACAGCATCCACCACCATTTTACCCCAAACACAAGGCGGTACCAAATTGGGTGGCAGTCTGGGTGGCTTGGCTGCGATGGCGGGTATCGATTTAAGCGATATGAGTGGCAGTAATGGTGATATTTCCCCTTTGGTTTATCCACAAATTGTAAGTGGTAAGCCCTTTCAATTGGCATTGCTAAAAACCCCCTTAAATATTAAAGATCAAGATTCCTTAGTTACTTATCAAAAATATTATACCGATATCTATAGTCCCGGACTGTTGGGTTATCTTAAAAAATATACCATTGGGCTCCCTGGTCTTATAATTAAAGCCCTTAAAGGCAAGAAAATAGATCCCGATAGCTATCGGAACGGAAAACAGACAACAAACAACAGCCTCATCACCCTAACAGACGAAGAAAACAACCTCATCAAAGGTTTAAGTTCTAAAATCACAATTGACGTTAACAAAAAAGAAGGCTATATCACCATCAGGGTCAATATGCCTGAAGCTAAGGCCGCTGCACAATTGACTTATCAAGCGCAGCAACTATTACAAGCCGCTATTATCGATTTTAAAATTCAAAAATCTTCTGAGCAATTGAAATTTATTGAAGCGCGTTATACCGAAAAACAAAAGGAATTCAAAACGATTCAACAAACTTTGGCAAATTTTAGAGACCGCAACCAAAATATGAGTACGGCCATTGCCCAATCGCAATTGCAAAACATCCAATCGGAATACGACTTGGCTTATGGCGTCTATTCCGAATTAGCAAAAAAACTGGAAACCCAACAAATCCGAGTTAAAGAAGACACGCCGGTGTTCACCGTGATTCAGCCTGTCTCTGTTCCGATAGAAAAATCAAAGCCAAACAGACCGATGATTTTATTTATTTGGACTTTTTTAGGAGGTATTGTTGGTGTTGGGATGGTGTTTGGAAAAGATTATTTTGGGACGCTTAAAGAGAAGTGGAGTGCTGAATAGTTTCAATTGTCTGTTATCTGAAAAAATTAAATAATAAAAAACGGAAATTGGATAACCGAAAACATTAAAAATGACCATCAAAATCGCCATCATAGGTCTTGACTATGTAGGGCTTCCCTTGGCAAGACTATTTCTCCAAATATTCAGTAATAGGCTTTGATATCAATTAAAAAAGAATCCAAGAATTAAGTCACGGTGTTGATAATACACTTGAAGTTTATACTGAAGCTTTAAAAACCATACTCAAAACAATTGTCACCCAGAGCGAAGTCGAAGGGTGTCAGTGCCTGAAATACGTTGACCAAAAAAAGGTTAACAATATGAAAATAAACGGATTTTTTAATGAAGATCAAAGATTAAGACAGAATCGTTACTTCAGCACAGATTTCAAAAAGAAAAGAATTGAAGAAATAGAAAAGAATTTAGTTACAGTTTCAGATATTTTTAAGACACATAAAGTCAGTCGAACATCAGTTTATAGAGGGGGCTTTACAAATACTCAACTATGGCTAAGAGGCAAGTAAAACAGGTAATTGAAGCAAAGAGTGACACAAAGAAGATTCAATTATTACAGGACAAAATCAAAGAACTTGAGCGGATTATTGGGCAAAAGCAAATAATGATTGAATTTCAAGAAAAAATGATTGAGATTGCAGAAACCACCTACAAGGTAGATATTAAAAAAAAACTAAGTTCGAAACACTCCTCTGGTATTGTCGCAACACGGGAAAACACGGAATTAAGATGAATCAGCTATTCGATACATTGTGCATAAAAAAGCAGTCGTTTCACCAGATGTTACAACGTAAAGAAAAGCATTTAAGTCAAATGGAACAGACCCTATTTTTGGCCAATAAGATCAGAATAGATCATCCTTGCATGTCGGTTCGCACTATTTATTTTAAAATACAGCCACAGGGTATTGGAAGGGATAAATTTGAAACCTATTGTTATGAGTGTGGTTACCGAGTTAAAAAGCATAAGAATTTTCGGACAACCACTGATAGCTGAGGCATAACCCGATTTCCAAATGTAATTAAGGATATTGAGGTTACAGGTGTAAACCAGGTTTTCGTGAGTGATATAACTTACTATGAGATGCTTGGGAAGTTCTTCTATATTACCTTTATTATGGATTTAAACAACCGTGAAATAGTTGGATTTTCAGCAAGTAAAAGTTTACGAACAGAAGACACGACGCTTCCGGCATTAAAACTTGTGGCAAAGAATCGTAGCAGGGCTTTATTAACAGGTTCAATAATCCATTCAGATGTGGTGGGAGGTCAATATTACAGCAAGGAGTTCAGGGAGCTGACTAAAAAGCTAAAAATGAGAAACTCCATGACAGAAGAGACCGTTTATGAGAATGCACATGCAGAACGATTGAACGGAATAATTAAAAATGATTATCTTTATGCTTATGCACCAAAAACATTTGAAGTATTACAAAAGGAATTAAAAAGGGCTGTTTATATGTATAATAACGAAAAACCACATAGAGCTTTAAACAAAATGACCCCAGTTCAATATAGAATAACCAGTTCTGTTGATATTGAGAATAACTCTACGCAAGCTCCGAGTTATTTCCCGAAATCAACAGAAAATCATGATCAACAACAAAATTTTATAATTAAAAATAATAATAAATTAATGTCAAATTCGGTCAACGTTATTTAGGCATCGTCAAAATAAAAACTGACAACCGATAACAGTTAACCGATAACCGAAAAAATAAAAATAAATCAGCATCTTTGTATTGCAAAAGAATGATGCTAACAATTTTAGGAAAATAAAAAACTAATAAATGATGAAATATATAATACTGGCACTGCTACTTAATTTAAGTTTTATACTTAGCGCGCAAACAGAAGCGCAAATCAATACCGAACTGACTAATAGAGGTATTACTTCTCAAGCAGATATCAATGC
>JAVHSM010000017.1:0-1037 GCA_036172155.1 Candidatus Magasanikiibacteriota bacterium | reverse complement strand
TGAAAGAGCTTTCTTTTTAGCAGAAAATTATCAGGACTACAAAACCCAAGTTGAGGAAAAATTAAAAAGTGGCGTCTTTACCGAGGAACAATTAAAACAAGCCGTCATCGAAGAATTTGTCGTCGGCGTCCAGGTAAACTTTAATTTTTTCTATTCCCCTATTTCCGACCGGCTTGAACTGTTGGGTACTGATATGCGCCGACAAACAAACATTGAGGGTCTGTTAAAAATCCCCGCTTCGTATCAAAGCGAGGTTTCCAAAAAGATCAATGTTAAATATGAAGAAGCCGGACATATTGCAGTTACGGTCCTTGAATCAATGTTGGAAAAAGCTTTTGAACTTGGAGAAAGATTTGTCAAAACCAGTCAGGAATTGTTTGCTCCGGGAATAGTCGGGCCTTTTGCTTTACAAAGTATCATCGTGGCCGGACCACCAAAAAAAGATATTGTCGTTAACGATATTTCACCACGAATGCCGGGATCTCCGGGGATATCATCAACCCCTTATGGAAACTATCTTTATGGAAAAAATATTTCTGTCGGAGAAAGGGTTTCCATGGAAATAAAAGAGGCGATTAAAATTAATAGTTTTGCTAAAATATTGTCATAAATATGTCAAACTTCAACTTTGATACTTATCTTTCTCCTTTAACTTGGCGATACGGATCTAATGAAATGAGAAAGATCTTCAGTGAAAAACATAAGTATGAGCTTTGGCGGAAAATTTGGGTCGCTCTGGCTGAAACACAACATCAAGCAGGTTTAGTTAGTAAAGAAGAACTGGAGGATCTGAAAAAAAATGAAAAAAATATTGATATTGAAAAAATTTTTGAATTAGAACGCGACACCAAACATGATGTTGTGGCGGCGATCAAGGAATTTGCAGAAATTACAAAAGTTGGTGGAGGAAAAATTCATCTCGGAGCCACCAGTATGGATATTGTCGATAATGCTGATATGGTAAAAATCCAGGAAGCTCTCCAAATTGTTGAAAAAAAAGTTATTGTCATCTTAAATTTACTGGCTGATAAAATTGA
>JAVHSM010000016.1:0-1064 GCA_036172155.1 Candidatus Magasanikiibacteriota bacterium | reverse complement strand
TCCTGCGTCAGTCCTCTATGGACTTGCAGGAGCATTTTTGTTTTTCCAAAAAATCCATCTATTGAATTTGTAGTGTTTGGCATTTTTAGTTCAGGGTATTTTTGATATGTGAATAAAAATGGCATATTTGTTTTTAAACTTCGGTAGGCAGATCTCATTCTGCGGTGAGTGTAGTTCCAATGTTTTCCATCTGGAGCGATTGTTTTTTCTTTAATAAAATCTTTCCATCTCTCGTGCCATTCTTTCAAAACTATTTCAAAATCTTGTTCAGTTAAAATTATCAGTGCTAGTCCAATGGCGCGCAACTCTTGGCCAGCTTCTGTTTTTGGTCTGGAGGTTAAATATCGTTTCAGGATAGCAGTTTGGTGGAACTGACACATTTGTACCGGAATATCTGAAAATACCTCTCGCACGCCTCTTTTACCGTCTAAAACGATACCTGTAATTGTAAATCCATTGTCTTCTAATTCTTTTCTGGCCTCGCGATATATTGCGGGTGTTTCTTGCGTAATTTCTTTCCAGTAAATATTTTGCTTGAATAATGGTGAACGAAATACTAGGACTCCATAACCTCTGCCGAAAAATGTTACATCGGCGAGAAGGACTAACGGTTGTGGAGTAACTTCGTCTTTTTCTAATGCATATGCATCCAATTCTTTCTGAATAACTGGGACACACTTTTTAAATGTAACTGACAATTGTTTGAGTGTTTGTTTTCCCCAAACATATTGATGCCATAATTTTCTTCGTTCTTTACTTGGACGCTCTTTGTTTTGAAATTGTAATCCACATTTTTGGCATTTGTATCGTTGTAATCCTCTGCGTCTCCCATTCTTTTTCACCTTTCTAAAATTACAGTTCGGGCATTTTTTTTGAGTAACATATATGGAACATTTTAATTATTAGTCAATCTGTAGC
Organism: Candidatus Magasanikiibacteriota bacterium; assembly: GCA_036172155.1. Taxonomy (GTDB): domain Bacteria; phylum Patescibacteriota; class Patescibacteriia; order Magasanikbacterales; family GWA2-37-8; genus CAIOJG01. The sequence goes on along the minus strand of JAVHSM010000016.1, from coordinate 146 downwards.
TTTAGTATGCCACAAATTGATAATTTTAGCCTCCCATATTTTTAATTAAGCCAAAATTTTCATATACCGTTAACTGAAAATACTGCGGTTCATCAATTAAAAAACAGGTCATACCTTAATTTTGGAATGGCGGAGGATAGTATTAT
>JAVHSM010000015.1:0-5018 GCA_036172155.1 Candidatus Magasanikiibacteriota bacterium | reverse complement strand
TCGCGGTTATGCGAAGTGGCTGGCGACCCGCTTTTGCGGGGCGACAGACATTTCGCATAACCGCAGTTCGGCGATGTCGTGAGCGCTACAATAGCGCGAGCGGCAGCGACGGACTGCGGGCACCGCGACCCATTCGGCAAATTAGCGAGCATAGCGAGCGATTTTGCCGAACGTATCGGCGTATGCGAAGTTGCCGATTTTCTACCTTAATTTATCAGAAATAAAGAAAATCGGCAATTTGGGTGGAACAAAAGGAAAAAATTGGATAACTCACCTTAATTTAAAGCCCTTTTGAAATTTTTGGGCATAACCATTGACTTTTTAGTTGATTATGATACACTAATATGTCTCTTGCCAACCAAACCAAAGGAGGTAATAAAAATGGAAGAGAATAAGCCCTTTCAGTTCAAGCCGTGGATGTTGATTTCTCTCGCCGTCGCTGTCCTGCTTTTGGTCTTCAACTTCGATCCCATCGGGGACTCGTTGGAGAAGGCCTTCGGTCAGGGAGCCGACAAGTGGGCCAGCAACATCGTCCTTATCGCCCTTATCGTCTACACCTTCATCAAGAAGAAGTGAAGATGGCGAGAGCGTAAACCCAAGCCCCGTGTCAGAGAGTTCTTCGGAACAATCAGATGCGGGGCTTCTTCATTTTAAAAAATTTCAAAAGGGCTTATTCAAAATAGAAAATTATCCGATTTTTTCCTTTTGTGGAACCGCATACGCCGTGTTAGACGATGTAAATTTGTGCCTACCTTTTTAGCCACAACTTTTTAAAAAGCGGAACCGTCAGCGTGGACAAAACAAAAGCAACAGCAGGTACAATGGCGTTAATAAAAGGCTTTGGCAATCCAGCAAAATAGAAAAATACCACGATGACAATGTAGGTTAAACTAAATATAACGATTTTTCTTGTCCAACTTGTTTCCCATGCCTTATCTGCTTCAACACGCTGGTTCCGCTTTTTAATTTCATCGATTTCAAGTTGTAATTCTTCAAGGGTTGTCATAATGATTTAAATTAAGGGCACAAATTTATTTTGCCGAATGGGTCGGTATATGCGATGTTTTGCGGAGCGAAGCGACGCAAAATATGGGAGAGGAAAATAGCGATTCCGTTGAAAATATTTATTATCGCTATTTTCTGAACCGCATATACCGTGTTAGGCGTTGTAAAATTTTTACACTTTTTGTTTTTTTTCGCTCACCGTTCAATCACGGGGGACAAGGGGGGGGGCGAGTTCGCTCGCTCAATATGGCGAAGGGGTAAGGGTGAATGCCCCGTAGCCATATCGCTCGCACTAAATCAACAAAAAGTAGTCCAACGGAACTTTGACTATATTGGCATCCTCTAGCAGTGTCAGATCGTTGCTACATATTACAATACCGTATTTTGCAGAACCGATTTTTTTCATTGTTTTTCTTACTTGTGTACCGAGTTTTTCGCCTATGCCAACCTCAATTGGAATTATATTTTTTTCCGCGATAGTAAGGATGAAGTCAGCGCTGCCTTTTGAACTGTCATGATTTAAAGCGCCACGACTGTTTGCGACAAATTCTTTGTGTAATGTCATAGCCACAATATCTTCCATCAGTCGGCCTTTTTGGCCGATAAAAATTTGCTCGTTGCCGGCAATAGAAAGAAATGCCGACCGCATTGCTGACGACATAAATTGGTAGCGTGACGGTTTTCTAATTTTTTTGGAATTTGAGCCATATGGCATAATACGGATAAGCAACTCCGATTGTTCCAACACTTCAAGAATATTGGCTATGGTGTTCACGCTTGTTTCAAGCGTTTTAGCGAGTTTTTGGACGCTTACCATATCAGATTCGGCCAATAAAAATAATACTCGTTTAATATGTACAAGTGTTTTAGTATCAAAACGACCCAAACTTTGTACATCTTGGTTAATTACCTTGTCTAAAAGCAAGGAAATTGTTTGATACACACGCGCCTCGTCTTTCATGCGGATTGCGAACGGCAAAGTGCCAATTTTCAAATACTCATCAACGAGGTGTCGGTCTATTGACGACCACACGCTCACCACGCTCTGTCTATGCTTTTGTAGTTTTTCGAAAGCGTCTTTGGCAGAATCGGCATTAAATAACGCCTCTTTTAAATTTTCCTTTAGATCTTTAGCTGGAAGTTTACCATCGCGAATCATTAAAAATTCGGTAAAACTGGTTGGAAAAAGTTTTTGAAAGATGGAGCGACGAATTACATCCGGATTAGTTTGCAAAGAAACTGCCGAGGAGCCACTGCAAACAACAAAAACTTTGTTTGATCGGTCGTAGACAGATTTTAACACCGATGCCCATTTCGGGTCGTACTGTGCCTCGTCAATAAAAATAAACAATGGTTTTGTAAGTTTTTCAAAACTTTCACCAAGTATTTGTTCGTAAGCCGCCAAAACATCTCTGAGAGACGAACCCAAAACATTGACCACTTCATCTAGCGAAATGTATAACATTCTCATGTGGTCAATTTCTTGATGGTGGTTGAGAAAAAGCTGAGCCATTATGGTGGTTTTGCCAACGCCACGAAGACCAGGGATAATAATCCAACGGTCGCGAGCTTCGGGCTTAACCAAAAAATCCTTCAAGTATTTATCTATTTTGAGATAAATATTTCTTTGAGGGTATTCTTTGCCCTGTTCGTCTTGCGTATAGGCACGCAAGCGGAAGGGGACTTGGACTAGCTGGTTTTGGATGTATTTGAGTATTTCCTCCATACATTTGTATATTAATTAAGTGATATAGTAATACCGCTTACTATGATACTCTAGTGATATAGTAATGTCAAGAGGGTGTTTTTGGGCTAAGATATCGGGTTTTTATAGTTATTTACTAAATACCCCGATAGTTATATTGCCACTCTAGTATCTAATTTTGATTATTTCAATCGGTTTATCGTTTGTTCTTTTGAATGATATTTTGTCCACTAGTTTATGTCTCAAAAAAGCCGGTTTTTCCAAGTCATCGTCTTTGTATTGGCCATCACCGGCAAAAATATATGCCACCACTTCACCACTGTTGCGGTTAAACGGTAGTATTGATCCGTCCTTCATTTCTTTAACTGGTTTTTCTAATTTAGGCGGGTAGGCGTATCCTTTGGTTTTTTCGTCAAGAGTTTTACCTTCTTTGACTTCCTTGCCGTCAATGGTAAAAATCACCTCAACAAAGTTTTTGCTGTTGTTTATAAAATTTATCGCTTTATTGCCGTCTATTTTTATTATGGATAATGAAAACATATTTATAGTGTCATTATGTCAACTGTTCCCGTTTCTAATTTTTGTTTATACAATTTATAATCCAAATCACTATAAGTGACGAAAAATATTTGTTCCAGCGAAGTGTGGTGATTGTCTATATATTTTTGGACTGTTTCAATAGCGATCACCGTGGCCTCGTCATGCGGATAGCGAAACGCACCGGTGCTAATACAGGGGAAAGCGATTGACTTGGCTTTGAGTTGGTCGGCTAATTTAATGCTGTTTTGGTAACAATTGATCAATAGCTCCGATTCGTTACCATTTTCTCGCCCATGAATAGGACCTACGGTGTGAATAATATATTGCGCTGGCAAATTATATGCTTTGGTAAGTTTAGTTTCACCAGTTCTACATCCGTCTAACTTCTGACATTCTTTCAAAAGCATCGGACCGGCGGCGTAATGAATGGCGCCGTCAATACCACCACCCCCGAGCAGTGTTTCGTTGGCCGCGTTGACAATTATATCAACGGTGAGCGTGGTGATGTCGGTTTGGAGGATGATGATTTTAGGTTTCATCAATTTTTCTGTTTATTGTTGGTGAAAGATGTTCGAGGTCGCTCTCGTAATTAATCAGCGCCATTCCAATTGAATCATTTGGGGAATCCACCATTTCGTTAAGTATCACCTCTATCAGCCGGTTTCGGTTTGCTCGGCGCCACTCTATCAGTTTGGGGAAGTGGATCGGGTCCAAGCTGTCTATCTCTTGCTCGACTTTATTTTGCAGATCCATGTTGTCGAATGACTTTTTAAGTTTTACTTCATATCCGCGCAGAATCGCTTCTTGTTCTTTGAAGAAATCATCAACATTTTGATCATCTTTTTTTAGTATCTCTTTTACCAAATATGATCTAGTAAAGGGGCTTAGTTTAAAAGAAAAAACAGTTGGATACAAATTTTTGTCAACATTGTCTAATTTGTTTATTTTTTTCCAACAAGTAATTTCAAAAATTTTCTTTTTTATTTTATCATATCCAAACCAAGAAATAGCCAGGACTATTGAAGGTATGAGAAATACTGGGTCGACAAGTATTTTAAAAAATACTAATTCCCAAAAATAACCGAAAAGAATCAATGCTGACAGAATAATAAAAACAAGAATTATTTTTTTAAATATTTTGTATATTGTTTCTCGTTTTTCTAATTGTTGACTGTCCAGATTTTTATCCATAAAATTTTTGCCAAATAGTTATTATTAATTTTAAATTTTGAATCTATTTTTTATCCACTCTTCTTTTATATCATCGGGATCTTTTTTTAGTTTCTCTGCCAATTTTTTAACAATATTTTTTCTGTTAGGATAAAGTTTGTTTTCCAGCCAATCTATTATCAAAGTAACTGACCCTCTAACAAATATATAAGAAATAGGAATCAATATAATGAATCCCCAGAAGCCCAGTTTGTAATAGCCATAGGCAAAACTTAATAAATGAGAAATCAAGCCAACAATATAAATATGTTGTTTTTTTCTGCCATTACTGATTAAGCCAAATCAGGCAACAAAATATGTAATAAAATTTATGATGATTATTATTGCCCAGTTCAAATAATGATTCATATTAAAAAATGTTAAATCGTTTTCGTAGCGTAGCGAAGAAAACACCTTGAAACCCCTCAATCACCCCCTCAACTCACTCACATTCGCCCCCCCCTCGCCAATCAATCACAAAAAAACAAAAAGTGTAAAAATTTTATTTTGCCGAACGTTTACGCATCATCTGAAGTTTTCATCCTGATTTAGCAGAATA
>JAVHSM010000014.1:0-1077 GCA_036172155.1 Candidatus Magasanikiibacteriota bacterium | reverse complement strand
TTGAGCCATACCGGAAAATGACACCAAAGAAGGACTTAATTTGTTAGTTAATTTGGGTTAATAGACAAAAATAGTGTAAAATTTATCGACTCAGAATCTCCTGAATAAGTTTGTAGCGTCTCTGTTTGTTAAGTCCTCGGTGGACATTTAGAAGCGACTTCAATCTGCCGAAATAGCCGTCAAGAGAATTAGTTGTGTTGGGTATTTTAAGCTCCGGATATTTTTGATAAGTAAAAAGATTTGGCAAGTTAGTTTTTAAACTTCGGTAAGCCGATCTGATTCGGCGGTGGGTAAATTGCCAATGCTTTTCGTCGTCGCTCCAGGTCCGCTCTTTTAGAAAATCTTTATGGCGGCCATGCCATTCTTCCAGTAATTCTGTAAAAGCTTTTTCTGTTGCAATGGGCAGCGTAAGAGTAATGGCGCGTAGTTCTTTTCCGGCATCGGTTTTTGGCCGAGAGGTTAAATATCTTTTAACAATCATTATCTGATGGAACTGGCACATCTGCAACGGAATATCGTCAAAAATGGCCTTAACACCGCGTTTTCCGTCAATTACAGCTGCTTCGACGATGAAACCTTTTCTTTCCACTGCTTGTCTGGCTTTCAGATATTCAAGCGGGGTTTCCGTCATGATTTCATGATAGTGAATGTTCTTTTTTAAACGAGGACAGCGGATCACCAATACGCCGTATCCGCGGCCCCAGAAGGTAGCGTCGGAAACAGCAACGATCGGTTGAGGAACCGGAAAATAGTTATTGATAACCGCCTTGTCTAATTGGCGCTCAACCCATTTGGTGCTGCGATGATATTCGCTAGCAAGCTGATCGCGAGTATATCTTTTCCAAACGAATTTTCCCCACAGCTTTTGTTGTAATTTGTCAGAGTGATATTTCTTGGTGGCCGACTTCCCACAGCTCAAACATCGGTATCTCTGTTGTCCCGACTGTCTGCCATTTTTTACTAATTTATTACCGCAAATTGCGCACTTTTTTTAGTCATCATACATTCATTGTTAATTTTATCTCTAAATCTTAACAAAAAATGACGATTTTATACACTATTTTTGTCTATTAGACC
>JAVHSM010000013.1:0-5038 GCA_036172155.1 Candidatus Magasanikiibacteriota bacterium | reverse complement strand
CCGTTTCAATTGCCTAATAATATATTATACTAAATAAAAAGCACTGTCAAATAAAAATTATTACTAAGGAATTCCTCGACTCCTTTTAGTCGCTCGGAATGACGCTACTTTACATTCTTCACCACCACTTTGATTTTATCCGGTACAGTCGGAGCTTTATTAATCCAAGATGGAGAAAAATCTACCTGCACCCCAGCCACATGATTGAGCTCAAACACATAGCGTTCAATCTCATCCTTACTTTTGCCCATAAAATATTGAGGTGACAATTTTTCTGCATTAGCATCTAATGTCACCAACACATCCTGATTGACTGATAGTTGTGCTGTCTTGGCAACTGAATCATAACTGGATATTTCTACTTTTGGTTCGTGAGTGGTACTCAAAACTTTTTCCAAACTGGCGTCAATTTTTGAACTCACCGCGCCCGAAACCACACCGTCCAAATCTTTTTGACTATAAGATATCACGGCTACTGTACTGGTACCGCTTAGAGTAAATCCATCCACCTCATCACCAACTTTTTTATCTATCGCCGGATTCACATTTAATACCGTCACTACTTTTTTCACATCCGCATCCTGAGTAATAATGCCATATTGATCTTTTATTTTTTGTGCGAAATCTTTGCTGGCGGCTTTGATATCTTCATCGGTCAAAATACCAACTTTGCGAACACCAGTATTCATTGCAACCGTACTTTCGGCATAAATCACTTTTTGTTTGTTGGTGTCCAATCCTGGAATAGTAAATTTACTTGGACCAACATCGCTTTCTGCACCGGTTTTGTCGGCGTAGACTGTGGCCACCACACTGCCGTTGGCTGGCACGATAACTTTGTCCGATAGTCTAAATAAAACGCCTTTGTCGGTCAACAAACGCGTAGTTCTTACCAAGGTTTGAGCTTCGGCTGTTTTATTATAAAGCATAACTTGTCCACCGGCTATCCCCTCAATAGTCTTCGAACCGGTCGGATAATATTTTTGTGAAAAATTTACAATCGTAGAAGAAACCGAACCAACCACTGCTCCGGTAGTATCTTTGCTAACACCCGACGCATTCACATTTACCATCATATTTACACTGCGTGTGTCTTCTTTGGCCAAAATAGTAATGGTCGCTTTTTTGGAAGTAACAAACACGACCACCGCCAACAATCCGACTGTAACAATTAAAAACGACAAGGCAATCGTACGATAAAAATTTACAGACGGCTCAGAAAACTGAGCGCGAGTTTCGGTATGGCGAACACGCATATATAATAAAATTTAATACCAATATATTATACCACAAATTTTGTTTTCTCACTATTCGGTCACGCGGAAAATTTCATCCAGTGAAGTGATTTTGTCCAACGCTTTGAGCAAACCATCCTGCGCCATGGTAGTCATCCCGCCTTTGACCGCTAAATCCTGAATTTTATATTCAGATACTTCGGTACTCAAAATTATCTGTTCGATTTCTTTGGTCATGGTAAAAATTTCATAGATACCAATACGGCCTTTATAGCCCAAACCACTGCATTTTTCACAACCTTTGCCTTTATAAAAATGTAAATTGTTCAAATCCACATTTTTCTTTTCTGCTTCCGGTAATTCCATTAACAATTTCTTGGTGCGTTCCAATTTTTCCGGCGCCACCTGTTCTTCTTCTTTACAAAATTCACAAACACGACGCACTAAACGCTGACCGATAACAGCATTGAGCGAAGGTGCCAATAAAAATGGCTTCACTCCCATAGAGAGAAAACGCGGAATCACCCCCGTTGCGCTATTGGTATGGATAGTGGATAACATCAAGTGACCGGTAAGCGCCGCCTGGATAGCGATCTCCGCACTTTCCAAATCACGGATTTCACCGACCATACAAATGTCGGGATCCTGACGCAAAATACTACGCAAACCTTTGGCAAAAGTATAATCTTTGGAAATATCCACCTGGCTCTGGTTGATTCCTTCCATTTTAATTTCGATAGGATCTTCCAAAGTAATAATTTTTACACCCGGTTTATTCAAGGTACGCATAATACCATAAAGGGTGGTAGTTTTACCGGAACCGGTCGGACCGGTCGTGATAATCATACCATTTGGTCTCTCCACTTCACGTTTCAAACGATTGTAGGCATCGCCACGCAAACCAAGTTCATCAAATGTCACACCTTTACTACCGCTATGCAATATACGCATCACCACACTCTCACCGTGAATGGTCGGCAAAGTAGAAACACGCACATCGAGAGTACCCGAGGCCAATCGCAAAGACACACGACCATCTTGCGGTTTATCCGTCACATTAATTTTCAATGCGGCCAACAATTTGATACGCGACACAAAACGCTTCCATTGATCTTTTGGTAGATTGGCCACATCGTGCAAAATACCATCAATACGATAACGCACCGCAATATTGTTTTCCTCTGCCTCTACGTGAATATCGGACGAATTTATTTTTAAAGCGGACGCCACCATCAAAGTCAAAATATCGGTCACCGAAATATTAATAAACTTTTCTTGCAAAGCTTGTAAGTTATTAATATTTTCTCCGAATTTGGCCAATTCTTCGTCACTAATATTGATGTCTTTGGAGATGACTTTGACTATCGGCAAATTCGCATATAATTTCAAAACATGTTCAAAACTATTTTCCGAAATCAAATACAAAGTAACCTGCGCATGATGGCGCTCACCGAGTTGGTATACAAAGTCTTCCAATCCCTCAATCTTGGGGTCAACACCACCCACTCGAATTTCTTCGGGGGTAGCATAAAAACAAATCAATAATTTTTCTTTGGCGATTTCTTCGGGAATAGTACGCAACGACTCGGCGGAAACCGGAAAAGCACTCAAATCAATATATGATAAATTAAGCGCCTGAGCATTTGCGCCCACTATTTCTTCTTTTTCTTTTATTCCAATCTGCTTCATTTTTTGAGAAAATTTGGCAGTAGAATTATTTCCGGTTGGTTTTGCCGCAGAATCGGAAGACGAATCATCGTCAGATTTTTTTGATAACAAACTGCTAATGGAAGGAAATTCAGAAGGCATAATTCAAAAATTGTCATCCTCGCGAAAGCGGGGATCTATCTAGTAAAAATATTTTTTAAGAAATGAACAACTCGACTCGCTACTCCTTCGTGGTGCATTTTCATAAATATATACATCCATGAACAAGTTACAAAGGCGTTGAAAATTCCGGCGGAAACCAATACTAAAACACAATATAAAACCATTCCGGAATACATTCCAAAAGCAATCAAAGTATTAAAACCAGTAATTCCGGCTATAACCCACATAGCCAAAGACGGTAAAAACGCCGCAAAAGATCCATATATTACTACTCCCAAAAATATAACGGTGAAGAACATCAATACGATTCCCAACTCCAAAGAAACCATCAAATGATGACTAAACAGATTCCAACCCTTAAAAAATGATCTCTGTATGTTTTTATTTTCCAATAATAAATAACCACTAGTAAAAATAGATATTGCTTCGACAACCAACACCAAAAACAAAGAAATGGTGGCCACGAATAAAATCAAAAATTCTTGTCCAAAAAAATTGGAGTCGATTAGACGCAACGCCACAAAAGAAAATAGTCCCATTAAAATTAATTGCAGACCACGACCGACAACTGTAACAATTAATAATGGATAAAATATTTTTACACCTTTATTCCAAGCTTCATGCAGAGGCAGAACACTTTCTTTTTTATACCAATGAATAGCATAAGCGATCAACGCACCACGCGAACAAACCGCTACAAAAATAATTGAAGCTACCAATAACAATAAAATTCCCAACAACCATAAAACTAATAAAATTACCGAGACCCGATGCCAATTCCAAGCCTGCACCAAATTTATCAACATATTCATACGCCAAGGAGCGAATCCATTGCTGGCTTCTCGATAAAACGCGCCAACAAAGTCACTCAACCCCCACTGACCAAGCAAAGCGGATAATAAACCAAAAATCCACAAAGATTTTTTTCGTGATACCAACTGCCAAGAGCTGAATAAAGCTTGGCGAAAAGTGGGCTCATGCATATACAAATAATAATTAGCAATTAAATTTGCCTGACTGTTATTATTATAGCATATTTTTTGGTTATCAACAAAATTGGTGCGCCCACAATCTTTTTATGATATACTACACTTAGTTTAATTTTTATTTTTCATTTCTATGATGAAATGCAAAATGTGTCCAGTGCACATGGTCGCAGGTGTATTGGTATTGGTAGGGGCATTAAACTGGGGGATCGTAGGATTCTTCGAGTTTAACCTGGTCAGCTATTTAGTTGGTAGTATGATTACACTCGAACATGTGATCTACGGCTTAGTAGGAATCGCCGCCATTTTGATGTTATTTGTCTGCAAATGTGGCAAATGCAACACCTATAAATCAGGTGAAGGCAGTTGTTGTAACGCAGGTGAGAAAAAGATGTAATTGAAAAAAACAAGGACAAAAAACACCGGCTATAAAATTATAGCCGGTGTTTTTTTATTTCTGTTATTCAACTACTGGTCGTGGACCGAGAATTCTGATGATATCTTCCTGCTCTATTGTTTCCTTCTCCATCAACTCCTTCACCAAGGCATCCATTTTTTCACGATTAGCCACTACGATAGTATTGGCGCGTTTTTCGGCTTCTTCTACCAAAGCTTTGATTTCTTTATCGATTTCTTCGGCGGTTTTATCACTATAATCACGTTGTTCGTGAATTTCTTTGCCAAGGAATATCATTTCTTCATGCTCGCCAAATGTGCGAGGTCCAAGCTTGGTACTCATACCATAGCGAGTCACCATATCTTTAGCTGTCTTGGTAGCGTTGCGCAAATCCGAGCTTGGTCCAGTCGACAGCATCTCATCGCCAAAAATTAATTTCTCTACCGCATAGCCACCAAACATCATCGCCAAATCATCTCTAAAATGTGCCAAAGTATGATAATGTCGATCTTCGGATGGCATGTTCAAAGTATAACCACCAGCTTGTCCACGAGATATAACCGATACTTTTCGCACCGGATCACAATGCG
>JAVHSM010000012.1:0-1097 GCA_036172155.1 Candidatus Magasanikiibacteriota bacterium | reverse complement strand
GTTGGACCGGCTACGGAAAAGAAAGAAACTCTTTGTTCGCTTATTAAATCGGGAACGAGCGTTTTTCGTTTTAATCTAAAACACAATACCAATCGTTGGCATAACGATTTAATCCAAAAAATCAAAGAGGCGGCGAAACTCACTGGTCAGCCAATAGTTATTCTTTTGGACTTCCCTTGGAGGATCCGAAAAATGGCCGAGAATTTAAAAGGATTATCTTTGGCAAAAAAACATGATGTTGATTTTTTGGCGATTTCTTTTGTTCGCGACCGAAGAGATATTGAATTTTTCAAAAAACAGGCAAAAAAATTATCTTTGTCAGCGAAAATTTTAGCTAAAATAGAAACCAGACAGGCCCTTAAAAATTTTGAAGAAATCCTTGATTCAGCTGATGGCATTATGGTTGCCAGGGGAGATCTCGGAGAGGAGATTCCTCTTGAAGAGGTGCCTTATTACCAGAAAAAGATTATTAAGCGTTGTGTTGAAAGAGGAAAACCAGTTATTACTGCCACTGAAATGTTAGAATCAATGATTGATAATCCTTCCCCAACCCGGGCCGAGGTTTCCGATGTCGCCAATGCTGTCTTAGACTATACTGATGCCGTAATGCTTTCGGGCGAAACGGCCACGGGCAAATATCCGATTGGAGCGGTTTCAGTTATGGAAAAAGTTTGTCGATTTTGGGAAAAGAAAAGACCACCAATTTCCGGTTTCAACTTCGATTTCCCTAATCAAACAGCCGCCCTTTGTTATTCAGCTTATCAGCTTTGGATGAGTCCTTTTTGTCAAAAAGAAAAAGTCAAAGCATTTGTCGTTTTAACTAAAGGAGGTTTGACCGGCCAAATGTTAGCTCGTTTTAGACCAAATTTGCCCATTTTTGCCTTAACCCATGATAAAAAACTAAAAGACAGGCTTTGTTTAGTCTACGGAATTATCCCTCTTCTTTTTGAGGAGAGAAAGAGTAATTTTTATAAAAAGAAAAGTCCAGCCGACATTGGAAAAATTTTAGTTAAGATAAAGAAAGCCGGTGGTATTAAAAAAGGAGAAAAAGTAATTCTTATTTATGCTGAAGATTGGGGGACGCTAGGCAGAACAAA
>JAVHSM010000011.1:0-21237 GCA_036172155.1 Candidatus Magasanikiibacteriota bacterium | reverse complement strand
TAGATTAATTATTTATCCTGTGTTTCAACTAGAAAAAAATGAAACTGCTATTTTTTAAGGCCGGCACATTCGTCGTTTGTATGATGAAAAAACAGAAACATGGTTTTTTTCGATAGTGGATATCATCGCTGTTTTAACAGAACAGACTGATCACAAAAAAGCGCAGAGTTACTGGATAACACTAAAAAATCGTTTAAAGGACGAAGGAAGCGAGGTCGTCACAAAATGTGACCAACTGAAAATGACAGCGTCTGACGGAAAGCAGTACTTTACTGATGCGGCTAACCCAGAAGCTATTTTACGTCTTATTCAATCTGTGCCAAGTCCGAAGGCTGAACCGATAAAAATTTGGCTCGCCAAAGTTGGTTATGAAAGAATACAGGAGATTGCTGATCCAGAAAAATCACTTAACAGAGGCCGAGAAAATTGGAAGCGACTGGGTCGAAGTCAAAAATGGATTCAACAAAGATTATGAGTTGGAGACAGGAAAAAAAATAGTAAGTGGGGATAATTTTTTGTCTGGCACACAAATAAAACTGGTTGAAAAAAATAAGAGGAAAAAATTAAAAGGTTGATGATGTTGCGTGATATTTTTTTGCGTAGTATCAAATAAAATCAAAAAAATCGCCGCGTTTGGCGATTTTTGCATGTCGGACTGAGAGGATTCGAACCTCCGACCTCGTGGTCCCGAACCACGCGCGCTACCAACTGCGCTACAGCCCGTTTTGGTCGGGTTGACAGGGTTTGAACCTGCGACCTCATGCACCCCATGCATGCGCGCTACCAACTGCGCTACAACCCGCATTGCCCGCCACAGCTTTGCGACGGCGGGTCGAGCCTCTAATCTACCATATCTCTGGAATCTTTTCAAGTTTGTAATTTTGGTCTATAATGTAAACAAGCACTGTCACTTCGTTTTAGTGATCGTCGCCAAATAACAAAAATTAAATGACAAAAATTTTCATCATAAATTATGAACATTAAACAATATTTTCAGGAAACAATTAAAGCTGATGCTTCTGATTTGCATTTGGTTGGCAATGAGTTACCAATGATTCGAGTGGAGGGAGAATTAAAAGAATTGGATAAAAAACCTTTAAACGCGAAAGAATTGGAAAGCGCCATCTACGAAGAGTTGATTAGCAAAGATCAAAAAACAATTTTTGAAATGGAAAAAGAATTGGATTTTAGTTATAGTGTTGAAAATATTCGTTTTCGCATAAATTTACATCAGCAAGAAGAAGTTATCGGTTTAAGCGCGCGTCTTATTCCGGCAGAAATTCCATCTCCGGCTGATTTGCGTTTTGAACCAATCTTGACAGAAGTTCCGAATATGTTGGATGGATTGGTGTTAGTAACCGGTCCGACTGGTTGTGGAAAATCCACTACCTTGGCGGCGATTATTGAAGAGATAAATAAAAATCGCAAAGCGCATGTGGTGACCATTGAAGATCCGATTGAATTTTTGTTTGAAGATAAAAAAAGTTTGATTGAACAGCGCGAGGTTGGTATTGATACCAAATCATTTGCCAATGCTTTGAAACATGTTTTGCGTCAAGATCCCAATGTTATTTTGGTCGGAGAAATGCGTGATCCGGAAACCATTTCGACCGTACTGACGGCTGCGGAGACAGGGCATTTAGTTTTGTCTACTTTACATACCGGCAGTGCCGCGGAAGCAATTGAGCGTATTGTGGATGTGTTTGAAGGTTCTAAACAAAAACAAATTTTGATTCAACTTTCTTCAGTGTTACGAGTGGTGGTAGCTCAGCAATTGTTGCCATCCAAAGATGGTGGTCGCGTGCCGGCTAGAGAAATTTTGGTAAATACTCCTGGGGTGGCGAATTTGATTAAAGAAAATAATATCAATCAGATCAAATCGGCAATACAGACAGGTTCAAAAGATGGTATGGTGAGTATGGAAAATTCGATCAAACAATTGTTGAAAGAAGATTTGATTACACCGGAAGTGGCGGAAAAACGGTCGGGACGCAGTAAGTTGATTTAAAATTATGGATGTGTTTAAGATAATAAAAAAAATAAATACACTCGCTAAAAAAGAAAAAATTCCGGTTTATATTGTCGGTGGTTTTGTGCGTGATTTTTTATTGAATAGAGGAGAAAAAAATGATATAGATTTTGTGGTAGAAGGTAGTGGTTTGGAGTTTGCCAAAAAACTTGATATTAGTATGAAAGAAGAGGGGAGTTTGGTGGAATTCCCTGATTTTGATACCGCGCGATATGTTTTGGGTGAAGGTGAAGATCAGATCGTGGTTGAATTTGCCGGCGCTCGATCGGAAAATTATGATGTCGATTCTCGCAAGCCAAAGGTTCAGTCGGCTACATTGCAAAGTGATTTAGCCAGAAGAGATTTTACGGTGAATGCTATGGCACTGCCAACAGCGTCAATGTCTGGTTTATTAAAACCATCAACCAAAAAAAATACCGAGCAAATTATTGACCCGTTTGGTGGACAAAAAGATTTAAAAAATAAAGTTTTGCGTACACCGCTTGATCCGGATGTCACTTTTAGTGATGATCCTTTGCGGATGTTGCGTGCTATTCGGTTTGCTGGACAACTCGGATTTTCGATTGATCTAAAAACTTTGGAATCAATACATAAAAATAGTGATCGTTTAAAAATAATTTCAGCGGAGCGTGTTCAAGAAGAATTATTAAAAATGTTGGCGGTGAAAATTCCGTCGGTTTGTCTAGCACTGATGTTTCAAACAAAATTATTGGATTTGATTTTGCCGGAAATTGTGGCATTGGATGGTGTAGAAGAAATTTTTGGACATCAACATAAAAATAATTTAGTTCATACTTTCAAAGTAGTAGACAATATCGCACAGCGTAGTGAAAAAGTAATGTTGCGTTTTGCCGGTCTGTTACATGATATTGGTAAAAGCAAGACAAAAAAGTTTTTGCCAAAAATAGGGTGGACTTTTTATGCCCACGAATTTGTCGGTAAAAAAATGGTATATCAAATTTCCAAACGTCTTCGTTTATCGAAAAACGATACCGATTATTTGGCCAAGATGGTGCGTTGGCATCAACAGCCAATAAGTTTGATGGATGAAGATATTACCGATTCGGCCGTGCGGCGTCTGATTGTGGCGGTAGATGAGGAGCTTGATGATTTGCTAATTTTAGGAAGAAGTGATATTACTACCGGCAACCCGCTCAAAAAAGAAAAGCGCTTAAAAAACTATGATCATTTGGAAGAACGCATTGCACAGGTCTTGGAACGAGATAAATTACGCGCGTTTCAATCTCCGATGCGTGGTGACGAGATTATGCAGGAATGTCATTTAAAGCCTGGGCCAACTGTTGGAAAGATAAAAGAGGCGATAGAAGAGGCTATTTTGGATGGTAAAATTCCCAATGAATATGACGACGCAAAAAAGTATTTTATGCAAATAAAAGATGAATATTTAAAGACAGCACTTGATTGGGAAAAAAATTCGCTATAGTCTTTGTCATTCCCGCGTAGGTGGGAATCCAGTACACGATCGTGTAGATTCCCGCCTGCGCGGGAATGACAAATAAAAAAGACGGAATGACAGATAAAAAAATTCATTGATTTAATAAAAAATATTTATGGGAAATATATTCAAAAAAAAGACATTTTATTTTTTTATAGTATTGATTATTGCCGGATCGTATTTTGGGTATAATAAATATCAAAAATCCAAATTACCTCCGGTATACGATACAATAAAAGTTGAAAAAGGCACATTGATTCAAAGCGTGGATGCTACCGGTCAGATTCAATCCGCGCAAGATCTGTCTCTTAGATTTGAAATACCAGGAATTTTGAGCATGGTAAAAGTGAAAGAGGGAGATAAAGTTAAAGCGGGACAATTGTTAGCAACTTTACGTTTGGCTGAATTGAATGCAACGGTAGATCAGGCGCAAGCCAATCTCAACAAACAGTTGGCTGGCAATACCCAAGAATATATAGCTCAGCTAAAAGCTTCACTAGATAAAGCAAAAAATGATCTCAATCAAGCTCAAGGAAATGGACAAGATGTGGAAAGCAGTCAGTTGGTGCAAAACACTTATGATGATTTGTCTGTAACTTTGCAGTCGGTACAAATTATTTTATCTACTTCTTTGACCGCGTCCGATAATATTTTGGGTGTGGATAATACCATGGCCAACGACAGCTTTAAATCGGTGTTATCTATTAAGAATTCCAGTTATTTAAATCAGGCCAAAAGTAAATATGCAACGGCCAAATCGACCAAAGAAAGTTTTGATCAAATAGGAAATGCTCTTTCAAAAAATTCCACTCATGCGGATTTGGATAAAGCGGCGGAATTGGCTCAACAAGCTTTGATGGCGTCGAAAGATTGTTTATATTATGTATCGGCGGTTTTGGACAATACCCCTCCGACGGGAAATTTAATACAATCCGCGCTTGACACATTAAAAAGTGACATTCAGACGGCACGCACAAATTTGTCCACTAAATATTCTGTTTTGATTGACGGCGAGCATACTATTACCACCGCTCGCAATAGTTATTTTTCATATAAAGCTCTAGCCGAAAAAGCTCAGGCCGCTTTGAACGATGTTCAAAACCCACCACGGGCAGTGGATGTTGCCTCATATCGCGCGGCCTTGGAACAAGCTTTGGCCAATCGAGACAAAGCTGTGATAAAAGCGCCGATTGATGGTATCATCACTAGGTTAAATAATAAAGTAGGTGAAGCTGTGTCTGGAGCGGATACGGTGATAAAATTGTTGTCACCACACTATGAAATAAATGTTGATGTCTCTGAAACCGATATTACCAAAGTAAAATTAAACGATCTGGTGGTGATTACTTTGGATGCGTTTGGTGATGAAACAAAATTCACGGGAAAAGTTTTCAATATTGATCCCGGTTCAACCGTGATTCAAGATGTAGTTTATTACAAAGTAAAAATTTCGTTGGATGATACCGATAAACCGGTCAAACCGGGTATGACTGCCAATGTTGTTATAAAAACCGATACCAGAGAAAACGCTCTCATAATTCCTGCGCGTGCCGTACGCACCAACACTCAAAAAGAGGTGTCTGTTCTTGAAAATGGACAACAAAAATTTGTGCCGGTAAAATTGGGTATGAAGGGTGATGACGGTAAGGTGGAGGTACTGGATGGTTTACAAGTTGGTCAAGATATAATTTTGGGTATTAAAGATAATGCAAAATAATATGTCCACAAAAATAGAGTCCTTAATAGAGATACAACATCTAATTAAAAATTATTATAACGAAGATTTGGTTACGCCGGTTTTAAAAGATGTAAGTTTTAAGATTGAAAAAGGAGAATTTGTGGCAATTATGGGTCCGTCAGGGTCTGGAAAATCAACTCTGATGCATATATTGGGTTTTTTGGACAAATTGACTGAGGGAAAATATTTATTTAATGGCAAAGATGTTAGCACGCTCAGTGATGATGAACTGGCACAAATGCGTGGTGAGTCAATCGGTTTTGTATTTCAGGCTTTTCATTTGTTGCCGCGCACTTCGGTGTTGGAAAATGTGATTTTGCCGTTAATTTATTCTAACAAGGATCCAAAAGAAAGAAAAGCACGAGCTACTGCGGCGCTAGATGCTGTCGGTCTCTCACATCGTTTGGAATTTTCACCCAATCAGCTGTCGGGCGGGGAGAGACAACGGGTGGCTATCGCACGCGCCCTGATAAATAATCCGGATGTAATTTTTGCCGATGAACCGACCGGTAATTTGGATTCAAAATCCGGTTTGCAAGTGATGAAAATTTTACAAAAATTAAATGAAGAAGGTCGCACTATTATTTTGGTGACTCATGAAAAATATACAGCTGAGCATGCCAAAAGAATTTTGACTGTTCGAGATGGGGAAGTGATTAGCGACGAAAAAGTATTAAATCGACAAATAGCGGAGCAAAATGGGAGCTTGCTAAAATAAATTCGGAGGAGATATATCCCCACTCTCTCGCTGTGAAAATATTCGGGATATTTGCGACTTGTTTCGCTCTGGCTCTGAACTCGGGGCTGTCGCCAAATAACAAAAATCATTCAATTGTCATTCTGAATACCCGCTTTCGCGAGTATAAATTCCATGAACAATCCCTTGTGTTAGTCGCTAAGGGATCCTTCTGTGCCTTTGGCGGATCAGGATGACATTTGGCGACAGTGCCAGATCATATTATTATGAACATTTTCGAAAATATTAATTCAGTCTGGTCATCTATCAAGCGTAATAAAATACGCTCTTTTTTAACTATGCTTGGGATTATCATCGGTATTATGTCGGTGATAATTGTAATGTCAGTTGGAGAGGGGGCACAGAGTTTGATTATCAATCAGGTGAGCAGTCTGGGTTCGAATTTGGTTGGCGTATTACCCGGTCAATCAAATGAAAAAGGACCGCCGGCTTCGGTGTTTGGGGTGGTGGTTACTTCTTTGAAATCGGATGATATAGATGCCACACTGAAAGAGTTTCCACATTTTATCGCGGCGACCGGATATGTAAAAGGCACAGACACGGTGGTGTGGGGTGATCAGAAAACCGATACCACTTTTGTTGGGGTCAATGCTGATTTGCCAAATGTGGAAGATGCTGGTGTGGAAAAAGGACGGTTTTTTACGATCGATGAAGATCGTGGTTCCGATAAAGTGGCTGTAATAGGTGGTCAAGTGGCCAAAGATTTATTTGGAGATCAAAATCCTTTGGATGCAAAAATAAAAATCAAAAAAACTTCTTTTAATATTATTGGGGTGATGAAGATGCGAGGATCTTCCGGTTTTCAAAATCAAGATAATCAAATTTTTGTACCTTTGAGCACTGCTCAAAAATTATTATTGGGAATAGATTATATTAGTTTTGCCAGATTGAAAGTAGATTCGGCAGATAATGTGAATGGTGCCTTGGAACAAGCACGAGTTATTTTGCGTGAGCGCCACAAAATAGATCGACCGGAAGACGACGATTTTTCGGTGCGTTCGATGGCACAGGGCTTGGATGCCATTACAAAAATTACTAATGCTTTAAAATTTTTCTTGGTGGCGGTCGCTAGCATTGCTCTGGTTGTCGGTGGTGTAGGAATTATGAATATTATGTTGGCCGCGGTGCAGGAACGCACCAAAGAAATAGGTCTGAGAAAAGCCGTCGGCGCCAAAAATAGTCACATAGTCCAGCAATTTTTGATTGAAACTGTCATGATTACTTTTATTGGTGGGTTACTTGGAATTATTCTGGGAATTTTAGTTTCTTATATCGTCGCCAAAATCGCAAAAGGTATGGAATATAATTGGGATTTTGTTATTCCGATTTCTTCCATTGTTTTGGGTTGTGTAGTGTCGATTGGAATTGGATTAATTTTTGGTATTACGCCGGCGCGCCGTGCATCCAAATTGGATCCGATTGAGGCATTGCGATATGAGTAATATGATTAAAACAACTTTTAAATTAGCTATCATTTCTTTAAAATCACAAAAAACTCGCACTGTTTTGACTGTTTTGGGTATCGCTATTGGTATCGCCGTTGTGATTACCATTATGGCAGCTGGTAAAGGTTTAGACAAGCTGGTTTTAGGACAGCTGGATGTGTTTTCTCCCAATACCATAAATATTGAAACCAAAGTTCCATCCACCAAAAAAACTTCCAATGAAAATGCTTTTGGTCAATCGACCGGTATTACTATTACATCGCTCAATGACAAGGATATTGAAATAGTACAAAAACATCCCAATATTGTTTCGGCTTATGGTATAGTAATCGGTCAAGCAGTGGTGAAATACGGCGGACAAACCAAAACGGTATTGCTCTGGGGTGAAGGCGCGAATATGCCGGATGTGGAAGTTTTTAATTTGGCCAGCGGTCGCTTGTATTCAGCCGATGAAGAAAATTCTTTATATCAGGTGGCAGTTTTGGGTTCGGTGGTGGCAGACAAATTGTTTGGTGCGGATTCTGCGGTTGGTAAATCAATTTATATAAAAGGAAAACCATTTAAAGTGGTAGGTATAGCGGCCAAGCGTGGAGCAATGTTTGGTATGGATATGGATAATGTCATTTATATTCCAACCAAAACAATGCAGAAAAGAATTTTAGGGATTGATTATGTACGCCAAATAATCGCGAAAGCAAAAGATAAAGCAGAAATAAAAAATACCGTTTTGGATCTTCAAGAATCTATTCGAGAAAATCATAATATTACTGATCCAAATAAAGATGATTTTGCAGTGAATACTATGGAGGAGGCGATAGCTATGTTATCAAATGTGATAAATGGCCTGACATTTTTATTGGTAGCTTTGGTTTGTGTGTCGCTATTGGTTGGCGGAGTAGGGATTATGAACATTATGTATGTGTCGGTTTCTGAGCGTACTTTTGAAATTGGTTTGCGTAAAGCCATTGGCGCCAAAAATAAAGATATTTTAATGCAATTTTTAATGGAGGCGGTCGTTTTGACGCTGATGGGCGGAATAGTTGGAATTATTTTGGGATCTATCTTGGCATTGATTGTTTATTGGATTGCGACTTATTATGAATTTAGCTGGGTGTATGCCATCCCAATTTCTTCGATTATTTTGTCATTAGGATTTTCAGCTTTTGTGGGGTTAATATTTGGAATTTATCCCGCTAAAAAAGCGGCGGCGTTGGATCCGATTGAAGCGTTGAGACGAGAGTAATTTTTCTCTGTCATTCCGAGCGACTAAAAGGAGTCGAGGAATCCCTTTGTCGAACTAAGCGATTCTTCCGCTCGTCGCGAGACTCGGTCGGAATGACAAATTAAAAAACACTCGATAAAAATCAAGTGTTCTTATTTTTTCAAGACTGTCACTACTATATTCACAAATAATAATTATGAATATAGTGGTTGGGACAGTCTTGAAACTTCCGCGGTGGCGCCCACTTTGAGTGCTAGTTGAGACTGTCGCCAAATGTCATCCTTAGAGTTTGTAGGAGAAGAGGACAAAAAAAGTGTTGTCGATTTTCTCTTTTATACCTCCCCCTACCCAACCTGGTACAACCAGAGGTGTCCACTCGACATCGAATGCCTCCGGATGCTCTAGCTTCCATTTTTCCATTGCTTCTACCATTTGTGCAGGAGCAACTTCCCCTTGGCGGACAATGACAGTCAAAAATGAATTTTTACGCTGAAGTTTCATCTTCCTTCTCCCCACCTAAGGCAGTATAGGTGTTTGATTAAATTAAACTATTTTAATCAAAAAGTCAATAGTCTACAACCCTTGTTTTTTTCGCTAAACAGTGATAGGTTTAATGTATTATGGCTGACACTCAACTCATCAAAGAAAAATTAGATATAGTGCAGACCATCCAAGAATATGTGCCTTTAAAAAAGGCCGGTATTTATTATAAAGCACCATGTCCATTTCACCGGGAGAAAACCCCGTCTTTTATGGTAAATGCTGAAAAGCAAATTTGGAAATGTTTTGGTTGTGGTAAAGGCGGAGATATTTTTTCTTTTGTGCAAGAAATGGAAGGAATGGATTTTGTGGAAGCATTGAAATTATTGGCCGATCGTGCCGGTGTAAAAATAGACACTTATCGCAGTGAAATAGACAAGAGTCAAAAAAATCGTATTTTGGAAATTAACCAAAAAGCCGCTTATTTTTTTCATCATGTATTACTCGAAATGGATGGTGCCAAAGGAGCACGAGAATATTTGGAAAATCGTGGGTTAAAAAAAGAAACTATTGAAAAATGGCAGGTAGGGTTTATTCCGGATCAATGGGATTTATTAACAAAATATTTTTTAAAAAAGGGGATTGGCGTGGATGATCTCATCGCCGCCGGTTTGGTTATAAAAAAAGAGAATCCTCGCGCCGGCCAAGGATTCTATGATCGTTTTCGCGGTCGAATCATGTTTCCGATTTGGGATGTTCATGGCAATGTGGTTGGTTTTACCGGACGCGTATTGGTGGAGACAGAAAATAGCGGTGGTAAATATGTGAATACCCCCCAAACAGTGGCCTATGACAAATCACGCGTGCTCTACGGCTTGGATAAAGCCAAAACTGAAATAAAAGTGCAGGATCAAGTTGTACTAGTAGAAGGACAGATGGATGTGGTGGCTTGTCATCAGGCTGGAATGAAAAATGTGGTAGCATCTTCCGGTACGGCGTTGACTTTGGATCAGATAAAATTATTAAAAAGATACTCCAACAATATTGCCATGGCCTTTGATGGTGACTCAGCTGGAATAGCGGCCGCCAAGCGTGGAATAGACATCGCGTTGAGCGAAGGATTAAATGTCAAAGCGATTCGTATTCCAGAAGGCAAAGGCAAAGACGCCGATGAATGTCTCAAAAATAATCCAGCCGTTTGGTTTGAGGCAGTCAAAAATGCCAGTGATGTGATAGAATGGTTTTTTTTAATGGCTCTAAGCGGTAAAAATGTTTCAGCCCCCAAAGACAAACAAAAGATTGCCGATGAACTTTTGCCGGTGATTGGTTTGATACCTTACGCTGTCGAGCGGGATTACTGGTTGCAAAAATTAGCCGGACAACTCAGCACCGACACTGCTGTTTTACGCGAAGATTTAAGAAGATTTGGTAATAATAAAAAAAGTGTTCATCCCGAAAAAGATGTTTCGAGCGACAAAAAAGAACCAGCGACTTCTCGACTGGAGATGTTATTGCAAAGACTATTGATGGTGTTGATTTTGAATCCAGAGTATATTGCAAAAAGTTGGGAAAATATCAAAGATAATTGTTGGGAGGAGACAGAGTATGGGCACCTTTACGAATTGATAAAAAATCGTTATAATAGTTCCAAGGACAATACCGCCAGAGATTGGCAGATTTTTTTTGAAGCTTCAATAGACAAAGATGCTATTGAAAATTTAAAAATGTTATCTCAAATTGAATTTGCGGATATGGAACCGTCAGCCATAAGTAATGAGCTGAGTGATCTGGTTAATCAAACAAAAGATCAATGGACAAAAAAAAGAAGAAAAGAAATCGAACAAACTTTGGCCATCGCTTCTTCGCAAAATCCACCAAATAAAGAATTGATTGAAAAACTACTTTTAGAGTTTCAAAATATTTAAAAATTATGTCAAAGGCCAAACAACCAAAGAAAAAATCAAAGATTCCCGTTTCCACGGGAATGACAGTCAAAAAAGTAATAAAAAAACCAATCAAAAAATTGGTTGTTAAGCCGTTAAAGAAAAAAACAAAGATTTCTGTTTCCACGGGAATAACAGTCAAAAAAGTTTCTATAAAAACACCGGCTAAAACAACTGTAAAAGTACCAAACAAAAAAGTATTTAAACCCTCCAAATTAAAACCGTCAAAAAAGAGTAGATTTTTTTCCAAAACTGTAGCACCAGTCGCCGATGCTGATATGGAAAAAGAGCCGACCAACGACGATCTCTACAAACTTATCAACAAAGGCCGTCACCGTGGTTTTATTACCGATGTTGAAATGCTTGGGATGTTGAAACGCCCGGAATTATATTTGGATTTGTATGAAGGGTTTCTGGATGCTTTGGATAGAAACGGTGTGAGCATGGTAGAATCTACTCAGGGAATTTTGGGAAATAAAGAACAAAACAAAGGTATCTTGAAAGAATTTCAAGGTGAACAGCCGGATATGGATGTGCCATTTGATCTTGGCGAAATTTCTTCCGATTCGATTCAGATGTATTTGCGTGAGATTGGAAAAATTCCGCTGTTGACAGGTGAGCAAGAAGTATCGTTGGCAAAAAGAAAAGAACGCGGTGATAAAGCCGCCGAGCGAAAAATCATTGAAGCCAATTTGCGTTTGGTAGTTTCGATTGCCAAAAAATTTGTTGGCAAAAGTTTATCTTTACTTGATTTGATTCAAGAAGGCAATATTGGTTTATTCCGCGCCGTGAAAAAATTTGACCATCGCAAAGGTTACAAATTTTCTACCTATGCCACCTGGTGGATTCGTCAGGCCATTACTCGCGCTTTGGCCGATCAATCTCGTACCATTCGTATTCCGGTGCATATGGTGGAAACTATCAATCGTTTCCATCAGGTTCAGCGTCGCCTTACTCAGGATTTAGGACGTGATCCAACTCCGGAAGAATTAGCCGCTGAAATGGGTGAAGAAGTGGAAAAAATCAATCATATTATTAAAATTTCTCAGGATACTGTATCGTTGGATGTGTCGGTTGGCGATGATGATGAAGATACTCAACTTGGTGATTTTATTGAAGATGTCAAAAATGTTTCCCCGGATCGGGCGGCTGGTTTACAAATTTTGCGTGACTATGTGCAGGAAGCTATAAAATCTTTGCAACCGCGTGAACAGAAAATTTTGGAGATGCGTTTTGGTTTGACTGATGGGGTGACTCATACTTTGGAGGAAGTGGGGCAGGAATTCGGAGTGACGCGTGAGCGTATTCGTCAGATTGAGGCCAAAGCGTTGGAGAAGATTCAACATACTGATCTTGTTGATAAATTGAAAGATTATTAGTTTCCTTTTTGCTATTGTCATCAGTAAAATATTTATCCTTCTCTCACTATGAAAATATTCGTTCAGGATAAATATTTTACTGATTCTTATCCTAATATTTTTTTGTCATCCTGAGCGAAGCGAAGGATCCCTTAAATTTTTTATGAAAATAGTATTTTCCGGTGGTGGAACGCTTGGGCCTGTGACCCCGCTCCTAGCAATTGCTCAAGCATATAAAGCAAAACATCCGGAAGCCGAATTTATTTGGGTTGGTACCAAAAATGGTCCGGAAAAAGAATTGGTGGAAAAAAATAATATTAGATTTTTGACTCTTACATCCGGCAAATTGCGCCGGTATTTTTCGTTTTGGAATATTTTTGATTTATTTCAGGTTGCGATTGGTTTTTTTCAAGCTTTTATTTTTTTGTTAAAAGAAAAACCATCTTTGTTGATTTCGGCTGGCGGGTATATTAGTGTGCCTCTGCATTGGGCGGGTGCGTTGCTCGCGATGTCAGAGTGGATTCATCAACAAGATTGGCAGGTTGGCTTGGCCAATCGTTTGATGGCACCGTTTGCGGATACTATTACGGTGGCTATAGAGAAAAATTTGACTGAATTTAATAAACAAAAAACCGTTTGGCTGGGAAATCCGGTACGAGTGGAAATTTTTCATGGTGATAAGCAACGAGCCAAAGAAAGATTTGGAATAAAAACAGATTTGCCAATAATATTTGTAACCGGCGGTGGTACTGGATCCATGAGGTTGAATCAAATAGTTGTCGAATCAATCCAACATCTACAAGGAGTGTGTGAAATAGTTCATCTCTCCGGCAAAGAGCGTCCGCAAGAGCTAGTCGATCGCGCCTCCAAATTTTTTGATTTTTATCATCATTATCAATTTTTCACCGATGAAATGGCCGACGCGTACGCGCTCGCGGATATCGTGGTATCGCGCGGGGGATTTGGTTCGATTAGTGAAATTGCAGCATTATCCAAACCGGCGATTTTGATTCCCAAACTAGGTCATCAATATGATAATGTGAAATTTATTGCCGATGCTGGTGCGGCAATTTTTGTGGATGAACGAACCGCCGACGGTAATTATTTGGCAAAAATTATCAAGGAATTACTTGTCGATGAAATTAAAAGAAGACAACTAGGCAAAAAAATATCAGAAGTGATGCCAGTGGCCAAACCAGATGAAATTGTTGATATCATAGAGCGTTTAATCAATAAATAAACGACAAAAAACACCCTAATAATATAGGATGTTTTTTGCTTTGTGGGCCGGCCGGGGCTCGGACCCGGGACCTTATCCTTAAAAGGGATCTGCTCTACCAGCTGAGCTACCGGCCCATTGTTATCTTGATAGACAAGACGACAAAAACAATGATATAATAAAAACAGAAAAAAATCAAGTGTTAATATAATTTAAAGTGGATAATCTATGTTGGATAAAAAATATCTTCAATCTGTCAGAACCGATTTGCTGGGCTATGCCCAAAAAAGACGCGAAGTTATCAAGATGTCGGGGGATGCTCAACAACATTCCAAAAAGGCCATTTTCGCCCTTCAGCGCGATGATAAAGCCGCCGCAGACGAGCGTTTTAGTTTGGCCAAAGCTTTGTTTTTGGATTTAGAGAAAAAGTTTAAAAAAGAACCCGGTTTGTTGGATGAAGGTTCGTATCGTGCGGCGTTGGAAGAATATGTTGAAGCGGTGTTGTTTCATGATTTCATAAATGGTAAATCAGTTGGTAAAATTAAAGATATTACTATAGATTCCGATGCGTTTATTAGTGGACTCTGTGATGTGCCTGGCGAGCTTTATCGCTATGCCATCAAATCGGCTACTGCCCGTGATTTTGAGACTACCAAAAAATGTTATCAGTATTCTCAGGAAATTATCGGCGAGTTGATTGATATGGATCTTACTGGCTATCATCGCAATAAATTTGATCAGGCCAAATCATCTCTTCAACGATTGGAGCAGGTGGTTTATGAAATTAGTTTGAGAAAGTAATTATCAGCTGTCATCCCGAGCGACTGAAAGGAGTCGAGGAATCCCTTTCGTTATTGTGAAGTGATTTCTCCACTCACCGCGAGGTTCGGTCGAAATGACAAAAAAACCACTTAGAAACTTTTCAAATGATTATGTTAAAACAAAAGTTAAACAACCTCAAACATTTTTTAATTGCCGTTTGGGCTTATTGGTATTACGGCCGACCGTCACGCAAGTTGCAAGTGATCGGTGTGACCGGTACCAAAGGCAAATCGACTACTTGTCGGTTTGTCGCTTCGGTGCTTTCAGCTGGTGGCTATAAAGTTGGTTTATTGTCCACTGTCGAATTTCAGATTGATAAAAAACGCTGGCTCAATGATAAAAAAATGACCATGTTGGGTTTGGGGCAAATACAAAAAATGCTTGCCGAAATGGTGAAAGCCGGCTGTCAGTATGCGGTGGTAGAAACATCGTCAGAGGGTATCTTACAATATCGCCATTATGGTTTAAATTATGATGTTGCCATATTCACCAATCTCGGTACCGAGCATAGTGAACGCCATGGCGGAGTAGAAAATTTGCAAGCCGATAAAGGTAAATTATTTTCTGCGTTATCTCAGAAATCAAATAAAATTTTAAATGGTAAAAAAATAGAAAAAATTATCGCGGCCAATTTGGATGATCAAAATGCTGATTTTTATTTAAACTATAAAGCCGATAAAAAAATAGGTTTTTCGTTAAAATCTAAAACGAATGATCAAGTAGAAAATGTTTATAATGCCGAAATTTTATCAGAAGATGAAATGGGTGTGCATTTTAAAGTAGATGAAAAAACTTATCGCACCAATATTGCCGGTAGCTTTAATGTTTACAATGCGTTGGCCGCTCTGGTTGTTGGTAAAAGCCAAAATATTTCCGACGAAATGATTGCGACCGGATTAGATAGTGTGAAAAAATTGGAAGGCCGCATGGAATTTATTCAGGCCGGTCAAAATTTTAAAGTAATTGTTGATTATGCTCACGAACCCATGAGTTTGACCGAATTATTTTCAAATTTACGCAAAATTTTTAAAGGAAAAATAATCGCCGTAGTTGGGTCAGATGGTGGCGGACGCGACACTTCCAAGCGAGGAAAAATGGGAGAAATTGCCGGTCGGTTGTGTGATTATGTAATAATTTCCGATGTGAATTGTTACGATGAAGATCCGATGAAGATAGCGGAGATGTTGGCGGTGGGAGCCAGACAGGCCGAGAAAAAAGATAACAAAAATCTATTTATTTTGATTGACAGATGGAAAGGAGTCCAAAAAGCTTTTAGTCTGGCACAAGCCGGCGATGTGGTGGTTATTACTGCCAAAGGTTCCGAACCGTATATCGCCATAGCCAACGGTCAGAAAATCCCATGGGACGATCGTACGGCGGCACGAGAGATTTTGGAACATTTAAAAATCATGGTATAATTTGTTTATGATAGATGCGGGCAAAGGAAAATGGAGTCAAATTTTTTATTCTCGCTGGTTTTTGATAGCGTTGTTTGTGTTAGTTTTGTTATTGGCCTTTTCTTACGCACGAATTTATTATCAAGAATACAAAGTTCGCGAAGAAATAAAAAATTTACAAGACGAAGCTCACAATCTGGAAGCAAAGAAAATTGAGTCGATGGAGATTTTAAAATATGTACAATCGGATGCCTTTGTAGAAGAAAAAGCCCGTACTGAATTAAACCTCTCAAAACCAGGGGAAAAAGAGGCTGTCTTTCAAAATGGTGGTCGTAAAAGCGTTATTGGACAACCAGAAAATAATTTGATAAAATGGTCTAGCACCAATAACCCATTAAAATGGTTAAAGTTTTTCTTTTTTAAAAATAATAATTAATTAATTTTTTTATGGAACAAAATATTATATCAGGGGAACAAAAACAGGAGGAAAAAAAGGTAATCCCAGCAAATGAAAATAAAAATATGAAAATATTTGCAATGGGTTTGGGGGCGGTTTTGATATTGACGATTGCCGGTTCGGCCGGATTTGGAATTTATCGCGCTTACGCCAAAACAGCGACAGACAAATTTACATTGACAGTGGCAAAAGTTTTGCGTTTGCCAGCGATGAAAGTGAATGGCGCAACAATTTTATATTCGGATTATGCCGATGATTTGGGAGCGATTCGAAAGTTAGTTGCTTTCGATAAAACCAATCAAGGTAACAACGCCAATCTAACATCAGAACAAATGTCTGATCAAGTGCTCTGGCGTTTGACTAACAATGTTCTGACCAAAGAAGCGGCTGCCAAATTTGGTGTAAAAGTAGAACAGGCTGATGTGGATACTTTGAAAACCAATCTATTGAAACAGTTCAAAGATACCGGTGAAATTGAAAAAGAGATTCAAGCGCGTTATGGTTGGACTTTTGCCCAGTATGAAGAAAAAGTGATTAAGAATTATATTTTACAGCAAAAAATTTCCGATAAAATTCAGACCGACCAAAAATCTCGCGAGGATATCCGCAACAAAGCGGTGGCTGTGTTAAATGAAATTAAAGGAGGAAAAGATTTTGCAGAGGAAGCCAAACAATACGGCGAGGATGGCACCAAATCAAACGGTGGCGATTTGGGATGGTTTGGAAAAGGGGATATGGTGCCAGAATTTGAAAAAGCTGTGTTTGTTCTGAAGCCAGGAGAGATGACCCAAGACTTGGTGGAAACACAATATGGTTATCATATTATAAAATTGGATGAAACCAAGATGGAAAAATCCAAAGATGCTAAAGGCAAAGCTGTGCAGGCACAAAAAGTACACGCTCGCCACATCTTATTTAAATTTCCAACTCCTCAAACCTATCTAGATGATATGGCCAAAACTGCCAATATTCATTTATATATAAAAGCACACAATCCTTTTGCGGCTTTGCTTACAAAGGATCAACCAGCAACCCAAACACCGGCAACTAAATAAAATCAAATTCATCTAGGGGCTTAAAAGCCCCTTTTTGATGCGGGATTAGTACAGTGGTAGTATGTGGCCTTCCCAAGGCTAAGATGCGGGTCCGATTCCCGTATCCCGCTCGATTCCAGAAATTCCGTTTTTTCGGTGATTATTCGCCACGGATTTTCCCACAACCAACACACTTTTTGCCCCGCGAGGCGGAAGTCCGAGCCGATTTTTTGCAAGCGGTTAATGATTTTTTGTTTTACGGCGGTGTATTCTTCATTGGTAATAGTGTGATCAAGATATGCGTCAAGTAGATTCATTTGTTTTTCGTCTAGAGTTTTCAATTCCATTTTTAGTTTGGTTTTGTCTGCGTTGGATTTTGTAGAATATTTTGTATTGTCTATTTCCCATCGCCGTAAAAAATCATTTTTAACCTCGTCACTCAAAGCAACTTTTTTAATAGTCTCGTCAAACTGTTTTACTATTTCTTTCTGCTCTAAATATTTCTGACTGCAAACCCGTTGCTTTTTTGTACAGCGATAATAAATATATTCTTTGCCCGATGGTTTAATTTTGGTCAGCGACTAGGGGAAATTGGCAGTGCTATAATGGATGGTCATTACGGCTGGAAAGATAATAAAGGTTTTGTTTTTGATAATTTGTACAAATTACGCAAAGGTGATAAAATCTCTGTTGAAGATGACAAAGGCTTTATTACCTCATTTTTAGTGCGTGATAGTCGAAGATACGACGCAAACGAAGAAGTAGTTGATGTATTTGATTCAAATGATGACCTCTCACACCTCAATCTTATCACTTGTGAAGGCGATTGGAATAAAGAATCCCAAAGTTATTCCAAACGGTTGGTGATATTCGCCGATAAAGAACAGTGACAATTTGCCGACCTAGCTCAGTTGGTAGAGCGACGGTATCGTAAACCGTAGGTCATGGGTTCGATTCCCATGGTCGGCTCAATCTTATTCACAGTCAATGAACTGTGAATTTTTTGTTTGATAAAAAATGTGTTATAATGAATTCATGATTACTATCGAAGGCGTTACTAAAATATATTCCACTCAATCGGTGGCTTTGCGTGATATTAGCCTGCATATTAATGCCGGTGAATTTGTGTCTATTATCGGACAAAGTGGCAGTGGAAAAACTACCTTTACCAAGCTTTTGATTGCCGAAGAAAGCCCAAGCAAAGGAAAAATTAAAATAGGCGATTGGGATATTACCAAGATTAAGACCAATGAGATTCCATTTTTGCGTCGTCAGATTGGGATGATTTTTCAGGATTACAAATTATTACCCCAAAAAACAGTTTATGAAAATGTTTCATTTGCTTTGGAAGTTGCCGGAGAAAAAAGTCATCGTATTCGTCAGGTTGTGCCACAATTGCTAGAAATTGTGGGATTAAATAATCGCGGACAGCGTTATCCCCAGCAATTATCCGGCGGTGAACAACAGCGAGTTGCGATCGCGCGTTCGTTGGCGCATCGTCCAAAAATTATTGTAGCCGATGAGCCAACTGGAAATTTGGACACCATCAACGCTGAAGAAATTATTCAAATTTTGAAAAAGATCAATGAGTTTAGCACTACTATCTTACTGCTCACGCATAACCGAGAAATTGTAAACGCTTTGCGTCGTCGTGTGATTACTCTACATGACGGAAATTTGGTTCTTGATCAAGAGGCCGGAAAATATATTTTGTAAAATATCCATAATATGATATTTATTGGTCGTATACTCAAATTTGCTTTTCAAGATATCTGGCGCAATTTTGGCTTGTCATTTATGACAGTGCTAATTTTAATTTTGATGTTGCTGTCAGTCAACGCGCTTTGGAGTGTCCATATTATCACCAATGAAGCGATAAATGTGGTAAAAGACCAAGTCAACGTGAGTGTTTATTTTAGTGCCAACGCCGGAGAAAAAAATGTTAGTGAAATAAATAAATATGTCTCAAGTTTTCCAGAAGTGATCGATATAAAAACACAAACTGCCGTTGATGTGCTTGCTTCTTTTAAACAGCGCCATTCCCAGAGTAAAGATATTTTAGATGCTCTCAAAGAACTCAATATGAATCCGTTTGGCCCGACGATGATTGTCAAAACGCGTGAGCCAGGAGATTATAAAAAAATTATTAAGGCGTTAAGCGTGCCGGAATATGATAGTCTGATTGAAGCCAAAAGTTTTGACGAACACGAAAGTGCGATAGAAAAAATACAAAATATTACCAACAGCGCCCAAGCAGGAGTAGCCGGTTTGGTGATATTATTTGCCAGTATTTCTTTCTTGATTGTTTTCAACACTGTGCGTTCCGCTATACACACGCAAAAAGTAGAGATTGGTATCAAGCGTTTGGTTGGCGCCAGCAACTGGTTTATTCGTGGACCGTATTTGGTAGAATCATTTATTTTTTCTGTAATAGCTTTGGTTGTTTCCATAATCCTATTGTACATTGCTTTAAAATTTATCGATCCATATTTGGCGGTAGTGTTTCCAACCGGTTTCTCCTTGACAAATTACTATAATTCGCATATTCTGTATGTGTTTGGCATACAGTTCTCTAGCGTCCTAGCTTTGACAATTTTATCCAGCGGATTGGCTATGCGCCGACAGTTGCGCGTATGATCCGAGGTCGTCTAACGGCAGGACAGTGGCCTTTGAAGCCGCTTATCTTGGTTCGAATCCAAGCCTCGGAACCAAGAAAGACGGAGCGTATTCAACGCTTCGTTTTTTGTATAATCATAGCCGAATTTTTCCGGTTCTAACCGAGCTAAATTGGCATTGAACAAATCTACATTGTCGTATAATGGTTTTATCCAGTTATACAATGAGATTAGCACTTTTTTGTCAAAGATATGTCGGTTCGAACCAAGTTCGGACAGTAGCCCTCGTCTGCCGTTTTTATCACCAACAAGATAATCTCTGAAAGCATAAGCCGAAAATGTAAACGTCTTTTTCGTCAGCTCAATTTTTTCTTTTTCACTCATGTCGGCTTTATTGTCTTTTGATAAATCGGCAATCTGCTTTTTTATTACGGATTGATCTTTCAGAAAATCCTCGTCAGTTATCAAATCCTTCGCTCGCATACTTCGCAAACCAGTCAATTCTTTTTCCAATACTTTTATTTTACTTTCTTGATTTTGCTTTATTTCGTTATCTGTAATTTTTTTATTCTCTTTGTGATTATCCAAACGCTCCAAAGCCCATTCCAAAAACTTTGGGTGCATTTCTAATTTTTTAAGCGTTCCTTTTATTTCAGTATGAATATTATTTTCTTCAACCGAACCTTGTTTGCAAGCAATAGTTTTACTATGGTGGGTACAGTGATAATAATCATAACCTCTAACCTCGTTCTTGCCTTTGATGTATTTGCTCTTGTGTTCCGCCGTAACAGCCGATCCACACTCTTTACATAAAAACATGCCGGTAAAAGTGAAATTGCCTTTCTGTGGCCGTTTGTGGTTGCCATTTTGGCCTAACAATTCTTGCACTCTGTTATATTCGTCAATCGTGATAAGCGATTTGTGTTGGCCTTTGCTTTCTTTGCCACTGTATCGCACTATGCCAGCGTAAAAAGGATT
Organism: Candidatus Magasanikiibacteriota bacterium; assembly: GCA_036172155.1. Lineage (GTDB taxonomy): Bacteria > Patescibacteriota > Patescibacteriia > Magasanikbacterales > GWA2-37-8 > CAIOJG01. The sequence continues at coordinate 287 of JAVHSM010000011.1, read as the reverse complement.
GTTCAGTATTTGGTACCAACTAGAGCGAGCCAATGGACTACCGCCCATTTTCTTTTTCTTTCTGGCAATATATCCCCATTCGTTATTTAGTTTGTTCAATACTTCGGGTGCGGTATATCTACCAGTCAAAAACAAATCAAAAGCCCGTCTAAGAAGCGTAAAGCGTTGTTTGTCTACAAATATCACTCGCTGGCCTTTCTCGGCGTGTGAATCGTTTAAATAGCCCTCAGGAGCCACGCCCGGAAGCCAACCCATAGACGCTTTTTTCTCTAAACCTCGTTTTACAT
>JAVHSM010000010.1:0-1132 GCA_036172155.1 Candidatus Magasanikiibacteriota bacterium | reverse complement strand
CCTTTTCAATAAATATTTTACCCAAAGCGTCAAGAGCTCCTTGAGATCCTGAAGTAATCCCAATATTATCAACGGACACATTCATATTCCGTTCTTTTAACCAAGTAGCTATCTCCTCTTTTATGACTCTTGCTCCATCGGTTGGTCCATATTGCAAAGCTGACCCTCCGTATTTTTTCAGAACAAGTTTATTCAATTTTCCGATTATTTTAATAGGAAAACTCTCCGGGGCCGGCAATCCTCCGGCTAAAGAAATGATTTTCGGATCAGCGGTAACTCTAAGCAGTTCGCTTAAAGCGCTATATTCCATTACCTTTGTCCGTTTTGATTTTAATTTTGAAATATTCATAGATAAAAAAAGCTAAAAAAAAACCGCCTTTCGGCGGGTCTTTTGATTTTTTTAAATCATCAGCAACATCCGCCCTCTTTCGGGTAGAGAATAATGCCGACGATAATTGTTTGTTTAGTTTTCATAGATAAGAAAACATATTATCAAAGTTTTTTTTATTTTGCAAATGAAATATTTTTTTTGTATGATTTGAATATATGAAAAACGACAGTAGTGAAGTAAAGGTTATAAACACAAAAGAAAAATTAGACCTTATCAATAAATTTTGGGATCCAAAAATTGCCGGGGAAATGAATGATGATAAAGTTCAACTTGTCAAAATAAAAGATCAGTTCGTTTGGCACCATCATGAAAAAGAAGACGAACTATTTTACGTTTTGAAAGGTCATCTAATCGTACATTTTCGAGATCGTGATGTCCATGTTAATGAAGGTGAATTTGTCATCGTCCCAAAAATGCTTGAACATATGACAGAAGCTCCAGAAGAGACCCACCTTCTATATATCGAGCCAAAACAAGCAATTAACACCGGAAACGTAGTTGACTCCAAATACACTGCCAAAAATCAGGAGAAGATTTAAATATTTTTTGCAATTTTATCTCCCATTTTTGAAGTACTTAAAATTTTTTTATCAGCAATATCTTTTGTTCCAAATCCCTGATTCAAGGTTTTTTCGACAGCCGTATAAACCGCTTGGCTTTCTTTTTGAAGTCCGAAACTATGATAGAGCATCATAGCGGCAGATAGTATTGTTCCGATGGGATTGGCGGTATTACTCCCTG
>JAVHSM010000009.1:366-1171 GCA_036172155.1 Candidatus Magasanikiibacteriota bacterium | reverse complement strand
ATTTGACCATTTACCACATCTGTCTCCCCAACGAGCCATCACTTTTCCTTCAATTCTGGCTTCAATTACTTCACATTGATTAGGACAACCCCGACATTGAAAAGAAGTGCATTTTATTTCTTTATCAGAGATTCCAAATCCTAAAAATTTAGTTTTTTCCGGTGGATTTTCTTTTACCAAAAGTGCTACTCCGAATGCTCCCATAACGGTATTGTATTTAGGAACAATAACTTTTTGACCCAAGGCCTCCTCAAAGGCTTTTCTCATTCCAATGTTTTCCGAAACCCCTCCCAAGAAAACAATCGGAGGTTGAATTTTCTTCCCTCTACCAACTCCGGCTAAATAATTCCTCGCCAAGCCCTGGCAAAGTCCGGCAATGATGTCTTCAGTTTTGTGACCTATCTGTTGTTTGTGAATCATATCGGACTCGGCAAATACTGAGCATCGCGAGCCAAGGGTGGTCGGATTTTTGGATTTCAAAGCCAATTCACCAAAATTTTCCACCGGAATTCCTAATCTAAATGACTGAGCATCAAGAAAGGCTCCGGTCCCTGCACTGCACACAAGGTTCATGGCAAAATCAGTTGCTACGCCATTTTCCAAAATGATAATTTTTGAATCCTGGCCACCAATTTCAATTACGGTTTTGGCATCGGGAATGAAATGACGAACTCCTTTAGCATGGGCAGTAATTTCATTTTTAATCAAATCAGCTCCGGTAATTACTCCGGCTAAATAACGGGCTGAGCCAGTTGTTCCAACCCCGGCTATTCCAATATCTGGGTTATGATTTTCAATTTGCTCC
>JAVHSM010000009.1:0-356 GCA_036172155.1 Candidatus Magasanikiibacteriota bacterium | reverse complement strand
CCCACATCAAGGCAGAGCATGAGCGCGGCGGTGCCGAACTGGAAGCGTATATCATGGGTTATGATTTTCAATCAGCTTTTTTAATTCTCTTAACCCTTTCTGAATGGCGGCGATAGGATTTCCTTCAGTTCGAAAATAACTGGAAAATATTATTTCATTTTTTTCGCCAATCAAAACAAATTTTGTTGAAACTGAACCTACATCAATGCCTAAATATGTCTTCATAGTTTTTTATTATGATAGTTTCTCACAACATCAACAAAGGCTTCGAGTCGCGTATCGATTCCAGCCTCGGCTACTTGTTCATCTAATGACAATGATAAAAAGGGAATACCAGATTCTTGATGAATTTTTTC
>JAVHSM010000008.1:0-1185 GCA_036172155.1 Candidatus Magasanikiibacteriota bacterium | reverse complement strand
AACACCGTAACCTGATTTTTAATGCGCAATTATTTAAAAATTTATTCGACTTTTTCAATCAATACAACTTTACCATTTACGAAGACGACCCCAACGACCATACCGTAGCCGTTGACCCCGAAATGTTGGGACATATTTTTGAAAACCTGCTGGAAGACAACAAAGACAAAGGGGCCTATTATACGCCTAAAGAAATTGTGCATTATATGTGTCAGGAAAGTTTGATCGAATACCTAAAAAATCCCCCTACACTGGAGGGGTGGCAGACGAAGTCTCACGGGGTAGTAAATTCCCCTCCTTTGGAGGGGTGGTCGAAGACCGGGGTGGTAAAAAGAGCAAGCAAAAGCTATTTCGAACTCCCATATAATCCCAAACTTAAAGAAAGAGCCCGCAAATTAAGAAAAGCTGGAAATCTGTCTGAAGTTCTATTTTGGAACAGAGTGAAAAATAAAGGGTTTAAAGGATTTGATTTCGATCGCCAAAAAATCATTGGCAATTACATTGTTGATTTTTTCTGCACAAATTGCAATGTTGTAATTGAAATTGACGGCAGTAGCCACGATTATAAACAGGAATATGATGCTGAGAGAGATACATATTTGAAAAATTTGGGTTTAGAAATAATTCATATTCCAGTAGCAGATGTTATGCAAAATATGAATGGGGTGATGGAAATGCTTTTTGACCACCCCACCCTAAAGGGCACCCCTCCAAAGGAGGGGAATGAAACACCACTTACCTCTCCAAAGGAGGAAAATTGGGAGGAGAAAGTAATTCACCTAATTAAATACAAAGACCCACAGAATCTTAACCAATACGAAATTCAACATATTAACGATGCGCTTGACAGCGTAAAAATTTGCGACCCTGCTATTGGTTCGGGGGCATTTCCTATGGGTTTGTTGCACGAAATATTTACCGCCAAACAAACTTTATATTGCTACGAATTCCCCTCCTTAGGAGGGGTGGCCGCAGGTCGGGGTGGTTTTGATGCTTCAGCCGTAAAACTTAACATCATCCAAAACAGCATTTATGGTGTGGACATTGAAAAAGGTGCGGTGGACATAGCCCGTTTGCGTTTTTGGCTAAGTTTGATTGTGGACGAACCCGAACCCAAAGCCTTGCCCAATCTCGATTATAAAATTGTAGTAGGCAATAGTTTGGTAAGCAAACTGGGGGATGACA
>JAVHSM010000007.1:0-1200 GCA_036172155.1 Candidatus Magasanikiibacteriota bacterium | reverse complement strand
GGGTGGGGGGCGCCGCGCCTCATTTTAATTTTTGAAAATCCGTCCGAATTTGTTCGTACACAGTCCACAGTTTTGAATAATTGGGATTAACTTAGGGATTTGGAGGGATTTAGACTTTCTAGGTTCCAACGAGATTGCCACGTCGCTATTTGCATATTTGCTCCTCGCAATGACGTGCTACTTAAGGTAATAATATAATTACATGAAAAAGGACAATCAGGATTCTCAAATTATTATCTATCAATCTGATGATGGAAAGATAATGGTTGATACAATTATCAAGGCAGAAACCATCTGGTTATCACAAAAATCAATTTCGCAATTATTTAATTGCAGTCCCGACAACGTTGCTCTTCATCTCAAGAATATTATTAAGACCGGAGAATTAGACGAAAATTCAGTTACCGAGGATTTCTCGGTAACTGCTTCGGACGGAAAAACATATCTTGTAAAACATTATAATTTAGACGCCATTATCTCAGTTGGTTATCGGGTGAATTCATTACGAGGTACTCAATTTCGGCAGTGGGCAACCCAAAGATTAAAAGAATATTTGTTGCAAGGATTTTCACTCAACGAAGAAAAGCTAAAATCAGGAAAAACCACGCAATATTTTGACAAATTACAAGCGAAATTACGTGAAATACGCCTATCTGAACGAATATTTTATCAAAAAATAAAAGACATTTATGCCACCAGCATCGACTACAATTCAAAAGACGAAAAAACTCTCGAGTTTTTCAAAATTATCCAAAATAAACTCCTCTGGGCAATCAGTCAAAAAACAGCTGCTGAACTGGTATATTTCCGAACTAATTCTTCAAAACCATTTCTAGGAATGCAATCATTTGATAAAAAAACTGAAAAACAAATCACCAAAGAAGACACGACCATTGCCAAAAATTACCTCAATGAAAATGAAATAAAAACATTAGGGTTAATAGTCGAGCAATATCTCGCTTTTGCTGAAAGTATGGCTCAATCACGAACACCAATGACCATGACTGACTGGATTAAACAGCTTGATATTATTCTACAGATGAATGGCAAAGAAATTTTAACTAATTATGGCAAAATATCTCACGCACTCGCCATTGCCAAATCAGAAAAAGAATTTAATATTTTTAGAATTCACCGCCAGTTGGCAGAAAAACAAGATAGTTTAAGAGAATTAGAAATAGATATTAAAAGATAGATATA
>JAVHSM010000006.1:0-5748 GCA_036172155.1 Candidatus Magasanikiibacteriota bacterium | reverse complement strand
AATATTATTCCTTATATATTCCAAAATGTTGTTTGGAAAATAAATAAACGACCTAGTTGGGAACTATTTTGGCCTTTTGACCTACTCTTGTTGCCCAAGTTATTGACCATATAATAGCACAATTTTATGCTTTTGTCAATTTAATGGTATTTTGGCTCTATGAGGCTATTTTTTTAGGGTAGTAATCGGACGGCTCTGGGTAATATAAAACTTACCCCCCTCCACCGCCCACTCGATATCACAAGGAAAACCGTAATGTTCCTCAATGTGTTTAAATAATTTTGCGGCTTCTATTATTTGTTTACCAGTGAGTTTTTGTTTACCGCCTTCTTTACCAAGTTTGATCCAATGATTGGATTTATTTTCTTCATCTTCCTCTCCTTTCTGTTTACCAACTTTACGCACTAATTTTCGATTTTGTTCGGCAATGTTTATATCCAAAATACTCATTTCATTTTTGCCAACAATATAACTATCCGGCGTAATCTGCCCAGACACTATCGCTTCGCCCAAACCAAAGCCTGCTTCAATAATCATCTGATTATAATCCTCAGTCACCGGATGCACAGTAAAAGCAATGCCGGAAATTTCACTTTGAATCATTTTTTGAATTACTACCGCTACCGACATATGATGATCGATCAGTTTTTTTTCATGACGATAAAAAATCGCGCGCGGTGTGAACAGCGACGACCAACACAGTTTTACTCTTTCTAAAATATTTTTCTTTTCGGTGTTGAGATAAGTTTCAAGCTCCCCTGCCCAGCTGGCAATTGAAGAATCTTCGGCGGTTGCACTACTACGGACAGCCACAAAACACCCTTTGTCATTCCGAGCGGAGCCACGCGTAGTCGAGGAATCTCTTTTCTTTTTATCTAAACCAAACAATTGATCAAATGCTAATAGAATTTCTTTTTCTAAATCTTTGGGCATGGGGGTGTCGTGAATCATGTCGCGAATTACCACACTAGCTTTGTCCACCGAATTGGTACCCTCCGGATTCACTTTTTTTAATTGCGCCGGAATATCTTCTTTTAAATTTGACTCCTCCAAAAACCTATCAAAGGCAGCAGACAAAATCACAAATCCAGGCGGTACCGAAATTTTGGCCTGAGTCATCTCGCCTAAACTGGCGCCTTTGCCGCCGGCGATGGCGACATCTGATTTGGATATTTGTTTAAAAAATTTGATGTGTGACATATTTTTTTTATCCATTATAAACTTATTTAATTTTTCTAACGATTCCTTTGTTGGCATCCACTTCCACTATATCTCCATCTTTAAATATCTTGGTAGCGATCTTGGTGCCAATGACACAAGGTATGCCAAGCTCGCGCGATACTATCGCCGCATGTGATGTTACGCCGCCCTGTTCAGTCACAATGCCCGCCGCTTTTTTCATCGCCGGTACAATATCCGGATCGGTGGCGATGGATACCAATATATCCCCTTGTTCCATTTTGGTCATATCATCGGCACGAATAATAATCTTTACTTTTCCTTTGGCATATCCAACGCAACCACTCTCCCCCTTTAGTTCTGAAATATTTAAATCTATTTCTTTTTCGATTGATTTCATTATAGCCTTAGCTTCATCGCCAACAAATACTTTCTCTCCATCACGCTCCGCGTAATAAACGCAATATTTTGCACGCTCCAATAATTCCTGTCCGTCATATTTATTGTTTAAAAGCATTTTTTCCATTTCATTCACTCTCATAAATCTCACCTGTTTTTCGGTAATAAAAAACCGACGAGCGATCTCTTTGAGAATAGCCGACATATGATGCACAGCTAACAGCTGAGCGTAACGACGATAAATCTTGGTGACCATGAAATCACCATACTCCTCAAATATAGTTTTCCATTTTTTGTCTATATTTAAAGTTTCAAGCAGCTGCACTTTCTTTTGTTTTGCTTTTTCCAATTCCAACAATTGTTTTTCTAAAATTATTTTTGGCGATTGTTGTGTTTTAAAAATATCTTTAATTTGATTTAAATAATCTTCTATCGTATATTCCCCACTAACCCAAAGATGCTTAGTATAATAATATTTTTCATAATGAGTTTGGACCAAAGAAAAAATATCCAAAGGCAAATTATCTTTAATATAGGCCACATCCATATTTTTAAACATCTCCACCAAAGAGAGGAATTTTCCTTCTATTACAATCGCGATTTTTAATAAGTCTTCTTGTTCAATAAAAATCAAAGATTTTTTGGTTGGCTGGGTGAGAGCTACCAAATACTCATTAGCACTATCTTCTGATGCGCCTTTTTCAAACAGATAATCTTTGGCTCGTTTTGTTAAATTATTTCCAAACATATCCACCGATACCGGAATCCATACCCAAGTATAATATTTTCCATGAATCCAATGATGATCAGAATAAATCTGCCATAATTCCTTATTTGATAATTCATCTAAACCAATTTGGGGAATTTTTTCAGAAAACGATCGAAGTTTGTCGGCTTCAATAATAATATTTTTATTCACCTCAGCGGCATAACCGTCTTCATTTATTATTCTATCCGCAATATGCTCCGCTACTTCAAACGCATCATTTTCACCAAAATAAAACCACAAATGATAACCTTCATACTTACACATGATTTTTTTATAAGCCCGACCGGTGTTCAAATCAAAAAAACTCACAAAACCATTTAGCCAAATAGTGGAGAAAAAAAGATCGGCATTGGGTATATCTTCGCCCAACATCCACGGATCGTCGTTATCTAGATATTTAAATTTCATAGTGCTACTTAAATATTTTTTTTACAGTTATATTAAAACAAAAACCTTTTAGATAATCATAGCAAAATATTTAAAAAAATACAAAATTAAAAGCGCTACTTCTAGCGCTTTTAATTTTGTTCATCATCAATCTTGATAACATCTCCCGACCGAATGATTTTTGGTTTTATATTTTCTTGCGAATCTGTGATTTTAAAAACAGGTTTAGAAATTTGTGGCATTACGGATATTGGTGCTTGTTTTTCCTCTATCTTTTCTGATTTAAAAGGAGGCGGCAAAGGAGAAAAACTTTCTTCCTCTTGTTTCTTCTGCGTCGGTTGCAACGCACTTAGCGAAATTCCCTTTTGCGCGGTATCCACGATGGTGATTGGCGCGGATTGATTTGGCGATTGGTTTGACGAAGGATAATTCGGATTACCGCCATTTTTTTTCTTTTTTCTGTTTCTATTTTTTCCTTGGCCTGGTATGCCTGGCTGGCCGGATTGATTTGGAGCTGATTGAAATGATGGCTTGTAAGGATTTTTATTAAGGGATTGCTTCGCGGAGTTTATACTCGCAGAGCGGTTGCTCGCAAAGACAGGTGATTTTGTTGATGGTGTGAAAACGGTAGCTGATGGTAACACGAGATTGCCGCGGTCGCTCTGCTCCCTCGCAATGACTGGTGGTTTAGGTGCTGATATGATCGCCTGTTTGATTGGCGGGGCAGTTGGTTTGGTTGACACCGGTTTGGCAGTCGGCGTAGTCGCCGGTCTAAACATCGCGTCTTCTGGATCAATTTCCAATTCACTAGCCTCATCCTCCGGAATAATCACCATCCCACTCCAACGCGCGATTTTATCTTCAATCTGATCACGGCTAGTGGCATAGCGTTCACGCGATACGCGCACTACTTTTTCCATACTGCCGGTCGCCTGAGCAATCGGTGCCAATGTCAACGCACTAAATGGTTTACTGGCCACACCATCGATCATCAATTTGAGATAAACATGAAACTTTGGCAAATTTACCAAATCTTCTTCTATAAATGTCGGGATAAATTCTTTGGCCAAAATTTCGGCATCGGTCGAACCAACACGAAAAGTAATAATACTGCCGACGTTACCGATAACCGCCGCCAACACTTCTTCTTCGAGCTGCTCCATATATTGATGCGCCATTATAAGATCCAAACGATACTTACGCGCCTCAGACAAGATATTGGCAAAACTTTCAGTCGCAAAATTTTGAAATTCATCGACATACAAGAAAAAATCCGGACGCTTTTCTTCTGGTGTATCGACGCGCTCCATCGCCGACAGCTGAATTTTGGTAATCAACATACCGCCCAGCAGACGCGAATTGTCTTCACCGATGCGTCCTTTGGAAAGATTCATGATAAAAATTTTCTTTTCATCCATGATCTCACGAATATTAATACGCGATTTTACTTGCGCCACGATATTACGAATTACCGAGGCCGACAAAAACTGACCAATTTTATTTTGGATTGGAGCTACTGCCTCTTGTTTGTACTTATCATTATAAGCGGCAAACTCTGTTTGCCAAAAAGCTTTGATCACCGGATCTTTGGTGTTGTTCACTACACGGCGGCGATAATCCTCGTCGGCCAACAGACGATTGATACCAAGCAAAGTCGTCCCCGGGAAATCCAACAACGCCAAAATGGTATTGTTCAAAATGTATTCCATACGAGAACTCCACACATCCGGCCAAATCTTTTTGAATACGCCCATCAAACCGGAAGCCACCAAATGTTTTTGCTCCGGACGAATAGTTTCCAAAATATTAAAACCAATCGGATAATCCAAATCAGCCGGATTGAAATAAACGACATCATTGATACGATTAGCAGGAATATAATTCAAAATCTTTTCGGCGGTATCACCATGGGGATCCACATAGCCCAAACCATGGCCGGCATAAATATCGTTGAGCACCATATTTTCCAGCAAGGTGGTCTTGCCCATACCAGTCTTGCCCACGACATACATGTGACGGCGACGATCATCGAGTCTGATACCGAATTTTCTATTTTGATTGCGATAATTTGCCAAACCAAAAAAATTCACATCGTTATCTGCGGGTGGAGTAACTTTTAATGCTTCACTAGCTTTGTCGGCTAAATTATCCATGCGTTTATTATATCATTTTTTTGAAAAAATGTCATTAATATTTTAATATATCGCGCACCAATGTCCAAGCGGCCAAAGTTTGTCCGCTCCAAATCTCTCCTCTTTTAATCATTTCATTTATTTCATCCGGACGACGTAATACTATCTCTATGTCTTCTTCTTTATCTAATGTTTTTTGCACTTGGCTGGAAATTTCATTGGCAATAAATACACTTGATCTATCCTTCATTATTCCTAGCATTGGCTCAAACTCACCAACTTTAGAAAAATTTGTTGATTCATAACCGGTCTCTTCTCGCAATTCACGAATAGCCGCCTGCATTGGAGTCTCGCCCGCCAATAATCCGCCCATCGGAAACTCTATCCCAGACCGCTCTTGTAAATAGCGATATTGTCTGATTAAAACAATTCGGCCGTCATCTAAAATTGGAATTACGATGGCATTGCCAAGGAGTTCACCAAAATAATAATCACACTGTTTGTCATCACATTGATAAGCATCATGCTTATACACCCACCACGGATTTTGATGGATTAATTCTTGAGATATTTTTTTAAATTTTTTGGACATAATTAAATCTGATTGTTAAATAACACAAATATCTCCTTGGGTGTTTTGTCGCCGGGATTTTTTATGATTGAATGCATACTGCCGCCGCCATCACCCTCGTATCTCGGCATAATATGAACATGGAAATGTGGTACTACTTGGCCGCCAATCAGACTTTGGTTCCAACCAACATTATATCCGGCCGGTTTCAACACCGCTTCCACTTTCGCCAAACTATTTTTCAAACCAACACTAAAATTTTTAAAATATTCTTCATCCATTTGCAGAGGATCGGAGAAATGTTTTTTGGT
>JAVHSM010000005.1:0-1231 GCA_036172155.1 Candidatus Magasanikiibacteriota bacterium | reverse complement strand
TAACAGAGAGATTTTTATCGGTTACTAAGTTCTATAAAAACAAATAATACGTAGCATTTGCTATGTTCTTATCAGAAAACTGGCACTTTTCAAAAATCCAAGAACATACAAGGAAGCTGCGTCCACAAGCTGGACGCGCTTTCTTATATCTTTGGATTTAGGCCGCCAGTGCCTCTGATAAGGATGTAATGAAAGTTGCGTCCTTTTTTTGTTTTAAACGACCATTTGAAAAGAGAATACTTTTAAAAGTTAGATATCTGGCTTAACGGCAATGCTCCAATATCTGGCTTTAACTTGAAAAGCGTTGCCAAAATCAAATTAGGAGTTCTTTATGAAAAATTCAATGGGTTACTTTTTTTCAGTTCTGTTTTCACTTTTAATTTTTTGCAACAATGCCTTCGCTCAAGAAAGTACATCCCCGATTCGTTTTAGTCTATTTGGTGGTATAGCATTGCCACAAGGAGATTTTGGAAGCACTACTAACGCTAAGAACGAATATAAAGCCGGGTTTGCAAATACAGGCTTCTGTGCAATGATAGAGGGCTCAAAAAATTTGAATGAAAGCGTTATGTGGGTGTCATCTCTTTCTTTAGCATTAAATAGTATGGATGAGAGTGCGATACAAAGCCCCTATGGCAAAGATTATAAAGTTACAGCCGGTAGTTATTTAACGTCTTGGGCAATGACCGGAATAGGTTTTGAAACTGCTATTTCATCAACTATAAATATTTATGGTGTCGGTCAAATCGGGTTGTTGCTATCAAGCTTTCCAGAGGTTAAAGTATCTTATCTAAGTTACATTGATGAAACAACAACTACTAAAATGGGGACATCATTTGCGTATGGTTTTGGAGCCGGAGTTATAATAAATAAATTTAATATAGGTCTAAGATATTATAGCGGCAAACCTGAATATGAACAGTCGACAAGTACAGTACATAGAAGTGATATGGGTACTTCTACTAGAGCTTCTACAAAAAAAGTTCAAATGCCTACAACAGTTTTACAATTGATGGTGGGGATAAACTTCTAACAGTTTAAAATGTTGGTATTAATTAAACCCTCCGCAGTTTTGAAAACCGCGGAGGTTTTTTTGATTGTCAAATCCTATACTGTTGCAGTTTCAACAGCAAAATGTTTGTCAAATGAAAAAGCGGAGAGGATATTTTTCTTTTCTAACCCGCGATACCGTAAACGGTATCGCTAAACAAAAAAATCATCGTAAACGATG
>JAVHSM010000004.1:0-5854 GCA_036172155.1 Candidatus Magasanikiibacteriota bacterium | reverse complement strand
AAAATTTATTCTCGTGGGTAAACATCAAAATGTTCCATTAGATTGTTATATAAAAGAACTGGTCCACTATGGGCCAGTTTTTGTTGACTTCTTATTTGGCGTTGTCGCCAAATGTCATCCTGAGTAGAGGGAAGGATCCCTTAACGACTAACCTAAGGGATTCTTCATGGAATTTATACTCGCGAAAGCGGGTATTCAGAATGACAAAAGTTTTTTAAACAAATCCGGGGAAGTAGTCTTTGACGATTTGACTGTCTTTGATGCCGATACTTTTGAGTGTGTTATCAAACACCACTACCATGGCGTGTGGTCCGGAAATATAATATAATCTTTCCATATAATCCGGAACATCTCTTTTGTCAACTACCCCTTTTTTTAACACTCATTCCACTCTTTTCACTCACCAACATTCAATGAATTAAACTTTAACCTTGCTGCATAGACAGGTGGTGGAATCTTCAATGCAGTATGAATTCTTTTGTTGTTGTAATAATATATTGTTTGAGCAATCGCCTCGGTCAGCCCACCGTCAGTTTCGTTACGCTCCGGATGTCCAAGATCAACTTTAAATCCAGAGTAAAACGATATTTGTTTGCGACTGTTAACTCACCAATGATCGCTAACAATGTTTCACGCTCTCTTTTTAGTTTAGATAACTCCAATATCTCACCAGAACCACCGTTTCGGCTGGCAAGCCAGCCGTATATTAGCTTTGGTCTGATACCAAACTCTTTGGCAATTTCTGGAACTCGTTGCCCGTTTTCTTTAATTCTATTTATTATTTGATCTTTTACTTCTGGGGTTACGGCTGGGTATCCGCTGGGCATATTATTTTTATTTTAGTGATATTGGTAGGTTACAGAGGAACGGACTGTGTGTCTAGTATACGGGGTAGGTGCCAAGAATGACATAGTATAATACATTATATATGATGTTTTTGTTTCAATCAATTATTAATAGCGTGTTTTTGACATTTGTGGTATTTTTTGGTAATATAATTGTATAATGAAAAGATTTTTACTATGAAAAGAGCGGTTGCAATAGGTGTTTTATTAATAATTTTTATTGGGTTAATTGGATATTTTCAATTTAATCTTTTTAAATACAAAAATACTCGTTCATCCCAGAATGATAAAATACAAATCACCACTTCTTTTTATCCATTATATTATTTCGCAACACAGATTGTCGGCGACAAAGCAACCGTTTATAACATTACACCTGGTGGTGCGGAACCGCACGATTACGAACCTACAATCAAAGATGTGGCGAGGATTGAAGACAGTCAATTGCTTATACTCAATGGAGACAAACTGGAAGTTTGGGGAGAGAGAATGTTCAATACTCTACAAGGTACCAAGACAAAAGTGATTACAGTTGGCGAGAATTTGACTACTCAAAATTTAGTGGAAGAAAACAACACTACCCATGATCCGCATGTGTGGTTAAATATCGAGCTGGCTAAACAGGAAGCGTTGACTATCGAGCAAAGTATCGAACAGTTAGATCCAAAAAATGCGCTGTACTATTTGTCTAATCTTCAGATATTAAATACTAATTTGGACAATTTAAATCAAGAATATGTTCGAGGATTGAGCAGTTGTCAAAGAAAAGATATTATCACCGCGCATTCCGCCTTTGGCTATTTGGCGCGAGAATACAATTTTAATCAAATATCTATTTCCGGTTTGTCTCCTGATGAAGAGCCCTCACCGCAAAAACTAGTTGAAATTTCCGATTTTGCGCGCAAAAATAAAATTGAGTATATTTTTTTTGAAAGTCTGGTTAGTCCAAAGTTGTCGCAAACAATTGCCAATGAAATTGGGGCTAAGACTTTGGTCTTGAATCCGATCGAGGGAATGACCGAGTCGGAAATTTCACAAGGAAAAAATTATTTCACCGAAATGAAAAATAATTTAACAAATCTAAGAATCGCACTGCAATGTCAGTAGAAAAAAATAAAAATATTATCGAAGTTGAGGATCTGTCTTTTTCTTATGGCAGTACTTTGGTGCTCAAAAATGTTTCTTTCGCTATTCGCGAAGGAGAATATTTGGGGGTGATTGGTCCAAATGGCAGTGGTAAAACTACTCTACTCAAAGTTATTTTGGGTCTTTTCAAACCAACTGCCGGTACGGTAAAATTGTTTGGACAACCGTTGGAAAGTTTTCGTGATTGGTCAAAAATTGGCTATGTGCCGCAAAAGGCGATAAATTTTGACCCGCTTTTTCCGGCGACAGTTTATGAAGTGGCATCGATGGGGAGATTTGGAAAGAAAAATTTTTTTAGAGGATTAAATCAAAATGATCACAAAATAATCCGACAGGCACTCAATCAAGTGGAAATGTTGGATCACAAAGATCGATTGATTGGCGATCTTTCCGGTGGTCAACAACAGCGAGTTTTTATTGCCAGAGCTTTGGCCGGTGAACCGAGAGTGATTTTTCTGGATGAACCGACGGTGGGTGTAGATGTAAAAACTCAAGAACAATTTTATGAACTATTGCGATGGTTTAATCAGGATCTTGGTTTGACGCTGGTTTTGGTTTCTCATGATGTTGATGTTATTGCCAACGAAGTGACCGAATTGATCTGTATGAATCAGACTTTAGTTTTTCATGGCACAACCAAAGAATTTATTCACGGCGATTATTTAGATAATTTGTACGGAAAAAATACTCGTTTTATTTCACATCGACATTAGTATGCTCGAAAGTATGTTTGAAATTTTTCATTACGGTTTTATCGTTCGCGGTCTAGAAGCCGGTTTATTAATTGGAGCGGTGGCTCCGCTGATTGGTATTTTTTTGGTATTGCGTCGTTATTCTTTGATTGCTGATACTCTTTCGCATGTTTCTTTGGCAGGCGTAGCGATTGGGTTGTTGACTGGTATCAATCCTTTGTTTACGGCACTTGGTGCGTCGCTCATATCGTCGGTCGCGATTGAACGGTTGCGTACCAGTAAAAAGATTTATGGCGAGAGTGCCTTGTCTATTTTTTTATCTGGCAGTTTGGCATTGGCGGTGATGTTGATTGGTTTAGCTCATGGATTTACAGTTGATTTGTTTAGTTATTTGTTTGGTAGTATTGTCACTGTTAGACAGACGGATATTTATCTAATTATTATTTTGGGAATTATTGTGGCCATCTTGCTCATGATTTTTTATAAAGAAATGATTTATATTTCGTTTGATGAAGAAGCGGCTAGAGTGAGCGGGATTAGGGTAAATTTATTCAATACTTTGTTTATCATGTTGGCCGCCGCCGCCATTGCTATCGCCATTCCGATTATCGGGATTTTATTAATTTCAGCACTTCTAGTTTTGCCGGTGGTGACGGCATTGCAATTTAAAAAAGGTTTTATTAGGACATTGGTTTGGGCGGAAGTGATTTCTTTGATTTCTGTTTTGGCTGGGATCATTATTTCGTTTTATCTAAATGTTTCTTCCGGAGCGGTAATAGTGTTGGTAATGTTGGCTATTTTTGGTATGATTTTGACGGTTAAGAATTTTTTAAAAATTTAACATAAAAATATGGGTTATATTTATAACATCGATTTTGACAAAGTTGCCAGAGTGGACGACACCGGTGAAGTATTCGATTTGAGTGGTCATCATCTTGGGAAAGTACATGGCGATGGTGCAATATTTAATGTTGCTGGGCACAAACAAGGTCATGTCGATGGTAGTGGAAAAGTGTTTGATTTAGAAAAACATATTGGTAGTGTGCATAGTGATGGTGGAATATATGATGAAGCCGGAAAGCATGTTGGTAAATCAACACCACCGCACATGGAATTTGGTGGTGCCGCTTTGTTGATTCTGGTTCGTTAATTATTACAATATCGATTATTGCTTAGAGTGTTGTTTTGTGATAAAATGGCGCTGTGGTCAAACAACAAAGATCATTCAATTGTCATTCTGAATACCCGCTTTCGCGAGTATAAATTCCATGAAGAATCCCTTGTATTAGCCACTAAGGGTTCCTTCGCTTTACTCAGGATGACATTTGGTGACAATGCCAAAATAATGAAACTTAATAATTAAAATTAAAATTTATGGCCGATATCCAAGAAATATTTTCGAGAATTTTGGAAACTAAAAAGAAACAAAAAGACATAAAATCCGCTTATCGTGATGCTTTGGCTTCTTCGGAAGAATACAAAACTATTGATGGAAAAATAAAAGAATTGCGCGCGCGCAAAAAACAGATCGAAAATTCCATTAAACAGGATTTCTCCGGGGAATTTCAAAAATTGGATGATTTTGCAGTGGATTTGGAGTCGGACAATACCATGTTGTCGGATGCGGCGTTTAGTAAATTGGTAAAAGGCGAGACAGTGGCGGTGGTGGACGAATACAACAATAACTATGAGCCGCTTTTTACAGTGAAATTTAAAAAAACTTAAAACCGGCTAAATGAATAAACAAAAAATAATTATTGCATTAACCGTATTGGTTGATGTTGTTGGATTAGGGATCGTATTACCGTCTCTGCCTTTTTATGTAGCCAGAGTCGGCGGTGCCGCTTTGGAAGCGACATATCTGTTTGCCGCTTTTTCGGTTTGTTCTTTTTTGAGTACGCCAATATTGGGTGCATTGTCGGATCGGATCGGACGAAGGCCGGTGTTGATTTTGAGTATTGCTAGCACAGCGGCCGGTTGGTTCGTATTTGCCAGTGCGAATAGTTTATTGTTTTTATTTTTAGGTCGTATTATTGATGGCTTGGCGGCTGGAAATTTTTCTACCGCTCAAAGTTATTTGGTAGATATATCTAAAGATGATAAAGATCGTACTAACAATTTAGGTTTGGTCGGTTCGATGTTTGGTGTTGGTTTTATTTTGGGACCGATGCTGGGTGGATTGTTGGGCGCGATTTCTCCGTCGTTTCCTTTTTGGACAGCGGGTGTTTTGGCGACCATCAATGTAATTATGGCTATTATATTTTTGCCGGAAACAAACAAAAATCGTAACCAAACTAAAATGGATTTCAATCCGTTTAAACCAATTATTCGGGCAATAAAAAATAAAAAAATATTTCCTTATTTTGTCACTTGGTTTTTATTTGGTACTGCCATGTCCGGTACTCAGTCGATAATCGCTCTATTTTTTAATGACCGCTTTGGTTTTAGCGCTTTGGTAATTGGGATGATTATCGCTGTTCAAGGTGTGATAATGTCTGTCAACCAGATGGTTGGATTAAAACATTTTTGGTTGCGCCGTTTCAAAGAACCGGAACTGGTTTTGTTTATGTTGTTTGCTTTTGCCATTAGTTATTTGTTGATGGGTATAAATTTGACTGTTATTTTCTTTTTGGGTTTGTTAATAGGGGTGTTTGCGCAATCAGTTTTGCGGGTAGTGTTTATCAGTCAGGTTTTAGGTATGGCTGAAATTCATGTCAAAGGTGAAATAATGGGAATGCTAGGGTCGGTATTGTCGCTTGGTATGGTGGTTGGTCCATTATTGACCGGTTCGGTTTATACTTTTAAAAATAATTTTCCTTTTTTTGTCAGTTCGATTTTAATGTTTGTGGCGTTTGGGATAATTTATCGCCATCGCAAAAAATTACATAGTATAAAGCTGGACGATAATGCGCAAGTAAATGTGATATAAAAGTTAGATCCTTGCCAACGCAAGGATTTTTAATAGTTGATTTTTTGGCTAAATTGGTATAATCTAAGTCTATGGTTGACTTTAGTCATAAATTTTATCGTAATACAGATTTGGCTCTGCGTGATATGTATGAGTCTATTTTGGTTGCGCGTGAATCTATTTATTGGGAAATTTATTCTTTGGTTGATGACAATGTAGGTCTGCCATTCGTGGAAGCTTTGTGTAAACGAGCTCAGGCGGGG
>JAVHSM010000003.1:0-5934 GCA_036172155.1 Candidatus Magasanikiibacteriota bacterium | reverse complement strand
TACTTTTTTTACCTGTCCGGCATTGATTTCTTGAACCAATTGCCCAATATCTACTATCTCCGGTTTTTTATCCGCACCAACTCGAGTCATACCCAAAACACCAGCGACCACTAACAACACCAGAAACACCGCTAAAAAGTTTTTCAAAAAGTTTTTCATAAGGAATTCAAGCCAAAAAAAGGCTTATATTAATATAGTAAATAATACAAGGATTCTACCTTAAAGCTCATAATAAATCAAGATTAGCAAGAAACCACTAAATTCTATTAGGCAGTCGCGATCGCCTCAAAATTTATCAGCTCATCCATCTCCTCTGGACTTATACCCAAAGATTCTGGGTTTTCACCAAGTAATACAGATTTTAATTTATCAAAATGACCAGCAGCGGTGGCTAAAGTCTTTAACAAAGCTCTAAACTGTGGGTTTAGTTGACCTTGTCCTTTTTGCTCCAAAATTGAATAGAACAAACTTTTTACCCGAGTTTCGGTTTCGGTGCTTTGAGATAAAATTTTGTCTACCGAATCCTCATTCCAATCCAATCCGGCATAGTGGCTGACCATTTCCGCTATTTTTTTCTTCGCGTCTTCCGGCATCATATCAATAGAAAATAACGCGGTGATAAAATCTCGGAAATCAGTACCGGCATTAAAATTTTCACCCATGATTTCTTTTTGATAATTTGGCATTGCTTCCGATTTGGAAAAACCAACACTGCCCAAATCGATAAATACCCCGCGAATTTCACTAAACACTCCGTCTTTTACCGACGGGTTGAAATCCAAATAAAAATTACCGCCATGAAGATCGGCATGAAAAACTCCATCTTTTGTAATTTGACGCAACAAATCAATCGCGAGCTGGGCTTGCAAATTATCGACATTCATTCCGGCTATTTGTTTTTCTACTTTTTCGATTCGCCCTTGTCCGTATAATTCACCAACACGCTTGCGCATTTTTTCAATCTTTGGCTGGTCTTGTTGAATCAAAGCAGACTGATATTCTTGTAAATTTTTCAAGGACAAACCACGCACAAATTCTTCTACCATCAGACCAATGTCTTCTTTGTTTTCATCGATTGGATACAAAACTTCCAACACCGAAAGCGGCGCGCTCACCGAGAGTGAAATTTCTTGTACCACACCACCTACTTCAATCGGTATAGACGCCTTTCTTTCTTGTAAACATTTTTTCATCGCCAATTGATTATCGGCTTCATGTGTAAATGAAAGTTCTTCCAACACGATATCTCGCACCTCATTGATCAAATAACCTGGTACATCAAAACCTTTTTCTTTTACTTTGCCAAGCACCGCTTGAAGCAACTCCATATCTTTCGCAAAATTTTTATCAATGCTCGGACGTTTGACTTTGATAGCCACACTCTCGCCGGTTTTGGTTTTACCTTCCATTACTTGTTTGATGGACGCACTACCAATACAGTCGGCAATAGTCGTAATTTTTGGATCGTCACCATTTACCCATCCGGCCGCTTCCAAATAAGTCAACACACCGCGTTTAGAAAAAGTGGCGGCTTGATCTTTGAGAGTGGCTAGTTCGCGCTGCATATTTTCCGGCAAAAGCCCCGGCTGTTCGGACAGTACTTGCCCTACCTTTACGCCAACCACACCAACTTGTTCGAGCAGTAGTTTCATCATCTCCCCAGGCGTCAAACTCTTGCCTTCATATTTATTTTTTCCTACGGCCTCCACTATATTTATCATGAGTTCAGTGCGTCTAGCTGGATCTTTCTGCTGTAAAAATAATTCATGAAAAACTGTCTGCATCAATTCGCGGCCACGCTTATTAGCTTTGTCTTCATGAGATAAACTTGGATCCAAATCTTGATCACCAAAAGTTTGCTCAAAAATGTTATCTACCACATAACGAACCATATCACTGGGTCTGTCCCAACGCGGTGGTATTTCATCAAAATCTTCCGGCTTAAAATTAGGACTTTCTTTCCTGTAATTTTTGTCATGAGCTTTGACAATTTTTAGTTCAGAATCAGTGTAATGATCTGAATATACTGTTCTTTTTTTTGATTGAAGAACGCCTTCTTCGCCCATTAACAACTCATACAGTAAACTGCGTCTTTCCGTTTTGGTCATTTTCCAGAGCATATTTTTTCTTTCTTCCAAAGACACCTCAGTTTCTTGAGCGGTAAATAATTCAGACAGCGGAGTTTTACCACCAAGAGTCCAAAGTAGATATTGAGCGCGATCCAAAGCACTCATCATAGATATTCCAATGCGTGCCCTTTCAGCCGATTCAAAACCGGTTTTTTCAATAAAAGACTCGTCCTCATTTGCCCATCGTGTTTGTTCTTGATACCGTAACGACCACACTTGCCGTATCTGTTCCGGAGTTTGCGCCAATTCCATCACCGATTGTTCCAAAATATCATCACGCTCCAAAGATGGGTTTGGAAAATAAATCAACACTCTTTCCAAATAATTATCAAACACTTGCGGATTGCCTTTTCCTTCTTGTTTCAAATTATCAAATTTTGTTTTTTGTTCCAAACTAAACAACAAGCGACGCAAAGCCGCGTGTTGATCTGGACTTATCTGTTCGTTGACTACCACTTCTATAGATTCAATAATTGCGTCAATGACTTTTGGTGGTAATTTTTGAATATTTTTTTCCAAACCATCAATTTCAAAAATAGAATACGATTTTAAAAACGATTTTTCGGTATTGAGTGAAAAATTCTTTAATGATTTTTCCACATCAATGTCTTTTTTGGCCAAACTAAATCCCGACCCTTCCGGATCCACCAAAACTTTTTTTAATATTTGCCAAATTTTTATCGTCAATTGATTTTTTACATACAGATCGCGCAACGGATGCTTCTCCGGCAGATCTTTTTCTACTCTACCATACAAAGCCTCTACAGCTTCCATGCTACCAGCATTTTCCAAAGCTTGAACATGCCAATCCATCAATGGCTGCGCCAACCAGCGCAAGCGATACACCGGACCTATCTCCAATTTACTTTTATTATTTTCTATTATGTGATCGGAATACAAACTCAAATCAGATTCTGGAATTCCGACGATACTGCTAGCCGTCGATTCTTCTTGGATCAACAGTTCTCTCATGCGTTTGGCAACTATCTCTGCTTCATCACTGGTAAGCACATCAACATAGAGCTGCACATCACGATCGGATAGTGTATTTAAATTTTCAAATTCCATTCTTTTAACTAGATCTAGTGCTATCTGTTTTCTTTCTTCTGGATCTATCAACTCATTAACAGCTTTTATATACAAACTCTTTTTTCTTTCTTTTCTCGCCTCTGATCGAATACTTTCCAACAAACCTGGTACTTGATTGCGCTTTGAACCTTCATGAGTATAGGCAGAAAAATATTCCAAATAACCTTCAATCTCTTCTAAACTTTGAACACCGTTCGCCTCCATTTTTTTATTCAAAATAAATTCTTTAAAAAATCTAGGCTGCATTCCAAAAATTTCTTTAAGATTATTTGGGTTTTCTACCATTTCAACCAAGCGTTTTTTAAACAAACGCAACGCCTCAATTTTTTCATCTGTAATTTTTTTCTTAGAATTTGTATTGTCCTCAATATCTTTTATGAATTCATCGTCACCATCCCATAAATCGTTCAAAAATAATGGCCACGAAAATTTTGGTCCCTCAATATAATTTTTGTCCATTTCATACAAACTAGTTAGTGAGCTATCATTAACTATATCCTGTACATAACTAACCAACGGTATATCTAAATTAAATTTTGTTGAAGGATACTTGTGATAATCCGTAAATTCTACCTTAATCTTATCCTTCAACACCGGGTTGTTATAATTCCATTCCCAAACACTTAACTGTTCGTCAAAACGACGATACTGTTCTAGCGGTTTCCAATCATTACCATAAATTTTTTCCGCCAAACGCAGACACACGACTACATCTTTCATGTTTGTACCATACCGTTTAGTTGGCGAAGTCACTATAATGCTATCATTAAAAAATTTATAAAATTCTGATAAATGTCCGGTTGCTAAAATTAAAAATACATCTACATTTCCGGAAAATTTTAAAATCATTTCTTTTAAGGCAACCGCATCCGGGCTTTGTTTTCCCAACTCATCCAAATATGCCAACACCTCTTGTTTATCTGGAACCAACACTTTACTTTCACTTTTACTAGGATCAATACTGTTGTCGATTGGCTGACCATTTTTATTATACAAATACCAGGCTAGTTCACCTTTAGTACTTTCGGCTACACCCTTTAAATGATGACCTGGCTGGTTTAAATCTTTTCTTTGATTCAAAGTCTCAAACTCAGTAACTGTTTGTAAAATATCCTGATACGAAAATTGATCTTTCAAACATTTCCACAAATACAATTCAACTGCTTGGGGAGAACCATTCTTACCAAATTTAATTAAATCTTGTGACAACATACCGGCATAACGTTGTACAAAATCAGATAAAAATGGTAATTTTTCAAAAGTGCCGATAAAATACGCCTGTTTATATACAAAATTTTGTAATTGTTGTAAATCCAGCAGTTCATCTTTTTTAATATGTTCAATCAAACCAAGCAGAACAGAAATACAACGAACTAACTTTTTTTCTATTTCATCCAATTTTTTATCTCTTCCGGTAATCTTGCTTTTTAATCTTTCCAACGAACTTCCGGTTAATCCTAATAAATCAGGAGCTAAATCTCGACCTGATTTTTTGACAACATCTTTGCTTGAAACCCAATCAGGTTTAGCACTATCATCACCATCCAACACAAAACTATCTGCCATTGTGCCCAATTCAAAAAATACTCTTTCTTGGGAAGCAAAAGATCTAGCCTGTGATACAATCAAATTTACTTGTTCCTCCCGATATGTCTTTCCATCGGTTGATGTGAGATCATACTGACTGGCCTCGGCGTATTTTTTATTTAATTCGACACCATCAGGAAGAAGACTGCGTCGAATATTAAAACTTTGTGGTAAATCAAACGACCCCAATTCAAATTGTTTTAAATATTTTTGACGTAAACTTTTTTCTTTATCATTTTTCGGCACTAATACAAAAGCACACAAATAAGCACAATACCCTTTTGTAGTTTTAGATCTCTTTTCAATTTGCTCTCCGTTGTGAGCACCTAAAAATAATTTTTTAAAATTTTGAAAATTTAAGATACTGTAAACCTGATCAAAAAAATCAATACTCGGGTTGGTTAATCCGGAGAACAAATCTTCAACAACCCAACATTCAAACTGTAAAAGTTGGCAAATAACATGACGAACCACTTCAAAAGAAAATGACCCAAAGCCGAATTCTTTTAAAAATTTTTGATAAGCGACAGTCGCCTGCTCTTGTGATTGCTCGGCTAAATTTCTTATTCCCATCGGACAATTTTCATCATCAACTACCGAACTCCAAATTTCAGCTTTTATATTAAAGCAGTGGCATTTTTTCTATCAGTGCGATGACGTCTTTCTCTAAAATCACGGGTATAGATTGTTTCTTTTCCTTTTAGAGTCGCGTCTTTTTGCAAATCCAAAAAAAGCTCTCTGGCAAAAGGTGTGGCGTCCACCTGTTCTTTGGCCGACCCCCGAAAGGCGGCAGTAAGATTCACCATCATTTCACCATTTTTCCCTTTAATAAAAACTTCGCTTGGAAAAACTTCGGTATCCACACGCACCAACGAATCGGCCAATTTTTTTATATCTTTATTTTTTTCTCCCAATCTTACGCATGCCAAACCAACCTCAGCTAGAGGTATTACTGTGTCACCGCGATTACGGCGACCATATTGAGTTACTCTTTCTTTGTATTCAGTGCCGTAGGCCATATTTTTTATATATTCAATTATACCAACTTCCAAATTTTTTGTCACTTTTTTAAATAAAAATAAAACAAAAACCGCCCGTCGCTTAAATTCAGAATTCAATAATTCCAAAC
>JAVHSM010000002.1:0-1273 GCA_036172155.1 Candidatus Magasanikiibacteriota bacterium | reverse complement strand
GCTTTGCGTCTACTGGTGCGGTCCCGGCGCTGCCGATCCGGACTTGCGCGCCCGCTCCGTTGTTTCGTCCTCCGAATCCTCGTAACTTCCAACTCGTTCCTTGCGGGGTTTGCCTCTGGCGGCCCCGCTCTATTTTTATATAATATAATGGGTTGATACAATCGGCCAAGCAAATAATTTTTATGTTCTTGGCAGCGGTTTACCCGGACTGATAATGGACGAAACTGCTTATTCAGTTCCAGTGGGTATTCAATTTTTTTATTAAAGTGATGACCCAAAACAGAGCCAACTTGGATTGGTCGAATGTACAATATAATAGCGTTATTGACACTTTTCAAATAAACAGGGTTTGACAATTAAAAAGGACTCGGGAAAATTAGGAATAAAAGGTCAATTTTATCAGCCTAATTTTTCACCAAGTCCTATGCACAAGAATACCAAATTATTGCCTATTCAGCGAGAGGCAATCTATCAAAAATGGTTAGCTGGAAACAAGATTGTTCCCTTGGCCCGCCATTACGAAGTCTCGCGTCAAACAATCTACAAAGTTATCAAAAGAGCCAAATTAAAGGATTTCTTTAATCATCTCAGTATTAACCTTCGTTGGCGCAACATTACTTACGGTCTAAGAAGATTGGCTAAAACCGAAAGAATGCTCGCCATCAAATTGGCTAAATTAGAAAGACGAAACAATCGTTATCAAAAAACCTATCCTGGCGAATTCGTTCATCTTGATTCAAAAATCCTGCCTCATTTTCAAGGCGAGGATACCAAGATATTTAAACGGGAGCACTTGTTTGTGGCCATTGACGATTATTCACGGACTTTGTTTGCTGATATTCTACCGGATAAAACAAACTATGCAGGCGGTTTGTTTCTTGAAGAAACCATTGGGTTCTTTCCCAATTCAATTACCACCATCTATTCAGACAATGGCGGTGAATTCAGGGGAAACAAAGATCATCAAGTAACCAAGGTTTGCAAACAGCATGGTATCAATCAGCAATTCACCAAGCCCAGAACACCAAGAACCAACGGCAAAGCTGAAAGAGTCATCAAAACCCTAATCAACGAGTGGCTAAAAAAACACCATTTCAATACTAAAGAAGAACGAAAACAATCACTAATTCAATTTGTTAACTATTACAATCAAAAAAGACGCCATCAAGGCATCAACAATATCACTCCCTTTGAAAAATTACATTCCTACTTTTCCAAACCCCAATTCCAGTTATCACCATTCAAACTGTCAACAACGCTTGCAAAATGTACA
>JAVHSM010000001.1:0-6262 GCA_036172155.1 Candidatus Magasanikiibacteriota bacterium | reverse complement strand
AGAATTGGCCGACTTGCCGGTTTTTTCGGGATTGCCATAAACTCCCAAAATATCGTCTTGTAACTGAAATGCCACTCCCCCATCCATGGAATAATCAGTCAATATTTTTAAGATATCATCACCAAGGCCGGCAAGAATTGCCCCTATATATAGGGGATTTTCGTATGTGTAAATTGCCGTCTTGGCCTTGTGGACGGTCATAACATCATCCTCACTGCATTGCTCAATTATCTTTTCAACAGAGATGTCATAAGCTTGGCCCCAAGCGGTATTGGTGATACCTCGCATTAATTTTTGATTGGCTTTTAAAACTAATTTTGGGTCATAATTGGCTTTTAATAATAGTTCATGACCTATTTCTAAAACTGCATCGCCAACGTTGACGGCCATTGATTCACCATAATGAATATCACCATCTTCAAAATATTTATGAGTAGTGGGAAGACCACGACGAACCAAATCCTGATCCATAAAATCATCATGCATTAAAAGAGCAGTGTGAATTAATTCAACAGATATACAGGCATTCCAAATATTGTTATCGACTGGTTTACCCAACATATAGCCATAATATACAAAGGCAGCGCGGATACGTTTGGCTGGGCGAAGATTGTGCTCTGCTGCGTGAATCAACATTTTTTTGACTAATTCTTTTTGTTTTTGATTGAAACCAAAATTTAAATTAATTTCACCATCCCAATATTGTTTTAATTTGGAATCGATGAGGGGAACAAATTGTATGAGGGTTTCTTTGGCGTTCATAGATAGTATTTTACATTAACTATTGATATTAGTCGTAATCAATCTCTCCTACCCCCAAAAATTATAATTTGTTTTCTAGTTTTTTGATGGACGGGTTGTAGGTTATAGATTTCATTTGGGATATGGCAACTTGATTAAGATTGATTAATCTTTCAGATTGAGGGGTTTTTTGTAGAATTAATTGTGAATTTAAACTCTCGAGATTGGCCAAAACAACTAACTGGGTAACATCACAATAATCGCGAATATTACCTTCTTTACCTATGTTTTTGTCGCGCCATTGCTTGGCTGTCATCCCAAATAAAGCCATGTTTAAAACATCGGCCTCAGAAGCATAAATAATTTGTGATTGTTTATTGGTTAAAAATTTGGGGATTAAATTTTGTTTGATGGCATTAGTGTGAATTTTGTAATTTATTTTTGTCAATTGCCGTTTAACATCCCAACCTAGAGATAATTTTTCATCTTCTATAAACTTTGAATTCAGCACTAATCCACGAACCAAATTCAAAAGCAATATCTTTGTGGGCATAAGTCCCACCACCATATCTACCAGATTTTGAGCGTATACCAATAGCGTTAGTAGTTTTTACCCATTTTTCAGGACTTAAGACAAATGAATTTGTTCCTGCCTGACTTTTAAACTGGTCGAATTCGACCATGTTAAAACTTGGGTTATGTAATTGTTCCCATATACCGATAAAATCTAGGGTAAACCGAGTTCACATCCAATTTTTTACAACATCTGCGGGGAATTCAGGATTCTTTGACTTCGCCATATCCGTTAAGGAAATAAAGTCATTATCATCCTGGCGCAAAATTAAACTAATCTGATTACCCTTTACTGTAATATTTGTATTTTTCATAACAAAATAATACTCGAGTTGTAATTGCTGTCAATATATCAAAACGAAGAAAAGACGAAGTTATCTGTTTTCTACAATCCTCTCTTCCCCATCAACAATAACTTTGTCGCCGTCGACAATTATTTGTTCTCCATTTTTTAGTAAATAAAGCTTTTTGCCTTTGTATAGGCTTTTTATGAGGTCGTAATCTTTTTCATTATAATGTGGATAGATGTCAAAATCGACAAGGCCAAGAGGTTTAATATCTTTGGCGCCAATTTCGCCATCAACAAAACCAAACTCAGATATTTCTAAACTTTGACCGGCTATCATCGCTCCGGCGCTTGAACCAACAAAAATTACATTATTTAAAATATTTTTTATATTTTTGTCAATTTCGCATCGTTTTATCCAATACATTAAATATCCTGGTACTCCTCCGGCAAACCAGATAATGTCAATATTATTTAACTCACCAATTACAGAGTTATTGCGATAGTTTTCTAATAAAATTAATTTAACTTTGACATTTAATTTATTTATCATTTCCCAAGTACCTCCTTGTTTCCATGATTCCCAACCATTTTCACCATTTGAAGCAGTGGGAATATAGGCAATGGTTTTACCGACAAAACCGCCTACGAATTTCTCTAAATTGGCCAGAGAATTTGGGTGACGAATATATGAAGCAAGGAAAAGTTTCATAGGTTATTTTAACATTGATTTTCAATCTCCCCTACCCCCTCTTTGACAAGAAGGGGTGGAGAGAACAAAATAATGTTATGAAAATTAATTGGAAAATATTAATTATTTCTATTTTAATTCCTCAAATTATTGGTGGAGCGGGGGCGGTGTTTACCACCCCAAAAATACAAGGTTGGTATATGACCCTAAATAAGCCATTTTTCTCACCTCCCAATTGGGTGTTTGGGCCAGTGTGGACATTGTTATTTTTAATGATGGGAATTGCACTATATATAGTTTGGAATAAGAAAAAAAGTTTGACTGACAAAGTTTTTAAATGGTTTTGGATACAAATGGGACTAAATTTTTTGTGGTCAGTGATATTTTTTGGAATGGAAAGACCAGGACTAGCATTAGTCGAAATAATAATACTGTGGTGGGCGATTTTTAATAATATTAAAAGCTTTGGAAAGACAGGGAAACTTTTGTACCCTTATTTGGCCTGGGTATCGTTTGCTGCATTACTAAACGCTGGGATATGGTGGTTAAATTAAATACGAGAGCGAACTTCAGACCCAGGAATTTTGTCGGTTAGACCACAGGTCATTTTTCCTTCCCAACAAATTTTTTGAGTCATACAAGTAGGTCCGGCATTGGCAAAAATAGTGGGAGCAACTTTTTTGACTTCTTTAAGCATTAGATTGGCCATAATTTGAATTTCCCATTGAGCTCGACGACAACATCGTAATTCTAAAAAGTGAAGTAAGGCCCGGGCATTAAATGTAACGACGATTTTTGTTTGTAATGATTGGGGTTGTAAATAACGGGCATCCTCAGCCTTAATGCCAATATCAATCATTTCGTTGTATAAACTTTGAATATTGTTTAATATTTTTTTATATTTTTTATAAATATTTTTATTATTTTTAACGGCTATAGGAATTACAAACTTAGCGTCTCCCCTTTTAACATAACGACCAGATTGAATGGAGTAGGCAGTACCAACCCGATGACGGACTAATTGAACTTCAGTAATACGCGAGACACCCTCAACACCAAAAGTAAAACTGGCATGTTCGAGAGTGGAAGTGTGGCCTGAGGCCAAAACCTGGTTGATTAAACGCTCACGCGTTTCCTTGTCAATTTTCTTTTTTAATTCCTTGGGACCGACTGAGGCATAACATTGACGAATGGCGGCAGCGACTACCTGTTCGGGATCTTTGGTGTAGGAGAGAAGGGTGACTTTCATATCTTATTTATATTAGCATTTTTCATAAAGTTAATTATTTTTGGATCGATAATAATGTCGGAAAAAGTTAAAGGTCTTTTTAAGTAAAGAGTATCTAAACTTTTACAGCGAGAAAGGGCAACATAAGTTTGGCCATGAGCAAAAGCACCTCGCCCCATATCAATAACCACCGAATCATAAGTTTGCCCTTGCGATTTATGAACAGTGATAGCCCACGCTAAACGCATCGGGTATTGAGTAAAACTTGACACGACTTCCTCTTCTATTTGTCTTTTTTCAGCATTAAATTTATATCTTATTTTTTGCCAAGTTTCAGGGGAAACATCATAAATGTTGTCATCAATTTTTACCTTAATTTGGGTTTTATTGACTGATTCGATAGTCCCAAGCGAGCCATTTACCCAACGTTTTTTACTATCATTTTTTAACATCATAATTTGAGCACCTTTTTTTAAAATTAACTGACCTTCGGTGGGGTAAGAATAGGAATCCAAATCACCCTCGATAGTGGCAGAAAAAGTAAAAGATTCATCGGGTAATTTATTTAAATGAGTATGATTTATTTGAAAAACGGTGGAATTAGTTGTTGCCAAAATAATAACCCCAGTTTCCGGTGACGGAATCAAAGAACGAACATTTAGGTTTTGTAGTGATTCGTCGTTAATATCTCCGGATCTTAAAGCGTTTAAAATTAATTTAAAATTTTCATCAGTTTGACGAAAATTTTGTTGAAGTTCGTATATTTCTAACTCTGTCCCGTTCCAGGCCATCGAATTAAAAAAATAATATCCACCATTTAATTGTTCAAAATAGGAAATTAAATCGGGTTCGTTGACCACCGGAGGAAGTTGATAGAGATCACCAAACATGAGAAGTTGGACACCTCCAAAAGGTTCTGACGAGTCCCGCGCCTGTCGCAACAGGTAGTCGATACCATCCATCAGATCAGCCCGAACCATGGAGACTTCGTCGATGACCAAGGTGTCGATATGCTTTAAAATTTTGGCTGATTTTGGGGATAGATGGAGACTACGAGTATCAATAAATGTGGGAGGAAATAAAAACAAAGAGTGAATAGTTTGACCGCCAACATTAAGGGCGGCAACACCAGTGGGAGCCACGACGACAATATTTTTTTGGGTGTGAAATTTTATGTATTGCAATAAAACTGATTTGCCAGTGCCGGCTTTGCCAGTGATAAACATGTGTGAAGAGGTATTTTCAAAACGGTTAAAAAGTTTTTGTTGTTCGTCACTTAGTTTTATTTCACTAACATCGATTTCTTGGAGATTGAGGGTGGGGACAAGATAGGACATGAGGTAGTATACCTTTTATAGACAAATGAAAATATTTGTAAAACGATAGTTAACAATAATAAAATTGATAATATTCCAAAGTCGATAAGGGCGACGTGCAGAAAAATAAAAAACATGACAAAATATGTTAACTGTTGAATTTTAAACCAAAGTTGATTTAATTTTGTTTGGCTAAAGTTATTTGAAGTTATAAATAAAATAAATAAAATTATCATTGCTATTTGTGAAAAAAAGATAAATGGCTCTTGCGAAAATAAAACACCAGATAAAATCATGTGGCTTAAAGCGAATAAGTACATAGAAATGCCGATATGACGGCGATAAAGACGCAAGACAGTAAATGGCAATAATATTATTTTAAACCGAGTGGCAATTCCTGGAAGCAGCGTCAAAATATATAACAGAAGTGAAAGCTGACCAAAAAAATTTGAAATAAGGCTGACTATGGGAAAATAAAAACTAGATAAAACTAAAAGAAAAAGACAAAAATACAAAACAAAAAATAGATAAATAAATTTTTGATGATACTTGATGAGAAAGTTAAACAACAAACCAAACATAATTTAGTAAGCTGTCCAGCCAGCGTCGGCCGTAATTACAGATCCATTGATAAAACTTGCGTCATCCGATGCTAAAAATAATGCAACAGTAGCAATCTCACTGGCTTCGCCCATTCGAGGATTATTGACGGTACCAGACATAGCTCGTTCCATACCAAATTTATCGGGAGCGGTAATGGTTTTACCAATATTAGTGTTGACTCCACCGGGGGCAATGGCGTTGCAACGAATTCCTGAAGTAGCATATTGAAAACCAACATTTTTGGTTAAACCAACGAGAGCATATTTTGAAGTGGTGTAGGCAGCCCCTGCTCGAGACCCAGCAATACCCCCAATTGAGGCAATATTAACAATCACCCCTTTCTTTTTCTCTAAAAATATTGGCATACACTTTCTAATTAATTTCATTGGTCCTGTAGTATTGACCGCGATTATTTTGTCCCACAATTCATCGGTTACTTTTTCGACAGGTATAAAATTATCCATAATACCGGCATTATTTACTAATACATCTACTGAGCCATAAGTTTTTACCGCACTATCAATCAAATTATCTACATCAACTTGCATCGACACATCAGTTTTAACAGCTATCGCAATACCACCACTGGCAGTAATTTCCTCAACTACTTTATTGGCCCCATCGATATTAAAATCCGCCAAAACTACTTTTGCCCCTTCCTTAGCATACAAAATAGAAATGGCTTTGCCCATACCAGAAGCAGCACCAGTAACAACAGCGACTTGATTTTGTAGTTTCATATTAAATTAGATTAACACAAAAACACAAATTATTTTTTCTTTTTAGAATCGAGATATTTTTTGGCGACTTTGACGGCAATAGAT